>BQJT01000138.1 GCA_021604845.1 Cyclobacteriaceae bacterium | reverse complement strand
ATTTCTCTTTGAACTGGCTGTTCCAGAAACAAAGCATTACCATCATGATACAAAAACCAAAAATAGTATCGGTAGATACTACCGCAGCATGCAGCAAGAACTGTGGCGTGGTCATTAATATGAAAGCCATCAGGAAAAATGAAGTACCGTTCTTTTTCAGGGTTTTGTACAGGATGTAAATTGTGACCAGGGAAATTACCAAGGAGGGTAACCTGGCGGCCCATTCGGTTACTCCGAACACATTAATACTGAAGGCCGACGCCCAGGTTGAGAGCGGTGGTTTGGCCCAAAAGGGCACATTGTAATCTATTTGTAAAACTCCCCAGTTTTGGGTTTCAACCATTAATCGGGCTATTTCGGCATAGCGGGCTTCCGTTTTGTCCATAAGCGGTACCACTACCATCAGGATTGCCCGGAACAGGATCAGGGTGACAGCAGAAACAACAAGGATCGGATCATAGGCTGACTGTTTAGCTTTCCACATATTTGTTTAACTGAGTAACCGTTCTTACTACCCCCGTGTTGAACAGTCTCCTGTAGTGTATTCCAATCCGGTAAAGATCGATCCAAACCCCGACACCATACGATGTGCTCACTTTGGACGCGGGTTTTTGCACCCAACGTACCAGCGGGATCTCAATCATCCTATGCAGCGCTTTCTTATGTCCATAGATTAGAATTATGTTATAGAACACCTCAACGTCAAATAACCACTTTGAAATAAAGGGATGTTGAAATAGGGTCAGGGACAAATTCCTGGTAAATAACTTGCAACCGCACTGTGTGTCATACACCTTTAATTTGAGCATGGTTGAAATTATGGATGCCAGCATTCTTCCCACCAGAAACCTGAACAGGCTGCGATCAATTTCCGAACCGATCTTGCGGATTCGACTGCCAAAAACAAAATTGATTTCGTCAGACATATAACTGGCCATTTTTTTGCACTCAACCAGGGTGGTAGACAGATCAGCATCCAGGTATCCTATGAATTGGTGGGTGAATTGTGAGTTTCCGTAGTTAATACCCCTGCGCACAGCTTCCGCCTTGCCTTTGTTCTCAGGCAATGTAAGTATGGCCACCCTGGATTCATTTCCGCTGGCAATCAGATCCAGCATTTTAGCGGTGCTATCCTTGGATCCATCATTGACAAAGCACAGCGCAACATCAACATGATCATCTATAAACTTTCTGTAGGTCCAAACATCGAGATTAGCTGCTTCATTGTAGCAGGGAATAATGATGCATATTTTCACTTTGTCCATAACTTTCATATCAATTGGTAATCAGCATAGAATCAATAAGTTGGAATTCCAGCATCCGGATATTATTCCGTTTGCGTTTTTCCAGTTCATGTTGTCCGTAGCGGGTTTGATATTTATGTTGCGTCAGGAAGTCCAAATTAAGCTTTAGCCAGCAATCATCCGGGTAGTCCTTCCCAAGCAGGATATGCCATTCCTTTCTTAATCTTTGCATGTAATGCTGATAGTTGGACCGGCTCAGATGATAGGTGTCGGCATCCCGGATAATTAGGTCAGTCAATAGTTGTGGATGACACTCCAGCCTGGTGGCATCAATGAGCTGGCAGATATCCCGGATCCTGATTGGATCCATCAGACCCTTTAAGAATTTCCGGGCCAGTACCGCACTGTGCCACTCATGCTTTTCTACTGAAACGGTATACCCGGTATCATGGAACCAGGCGGCGATCATCAGGTCTTCCCACTGCTGTATATTTAGATCCTCAAAAGCGACAATCTCACCCACTGCAGCTACCACATCCCTGGTGTGTTGGAGGTTATGGAACTTAAATCCGGCCGGCAACCGGGTTTTGATCAAAGAGGTTACATGAAATTCAACAAGTGTTAATAGCCCCATTTTACTTATGTTAACTACTTGTCTGTACCCGGAAACCAGCCAAACGGTTGGTTGGGGTGAAAAATATTCCCCTTAGATTCAGGGGTTTTTTTCAGGTATTTTAACCCCTGACAATAAGGGAATACAACTATTTCTTAGAAAATCGTGTCTAATAAGTATGAACAAATATTTTCATAAATGAAGAGTATATTTTGGTGTGTTGCGGTACTGTTTATTGCAATGGGGTGTGTGGATGATGATAATAGTGAAGGGATCGCCGTCAGAGAAAAAAGACTGGCAGAAATCTCCGCTGAGGTTGAAGCAGTTATTGCAAACAAATCGTGTAATGGCGCAGATGATTGTGCATCGATAGCCTGGGGCTCAAAACCGTGTGGTGGCCCCTGGGGATATTTAGTTTATGCACCCAGTAACGTCGAGGTTTCGAGATTGGAATCGTTGGTGGCTGAATACAATAGCTTGGAATCGGAGTTGAATCAGCTAAGAGGTTCCGCATCGGATTGCGCTCTGGTAGAACAACCCGAATTGGAGTGTACTGATAATGTATGTGTGGCTATGTGAGCATAGAGCATGGAGCATGGAGCATGGGTGTAGAGCATAGAGCATAGACCATAGAGCATGGAGTATGGAGCATGGAGTGTAGAGCATAGAGCATGGAGTATGGAGCGTGGGGCCTCGACACCTGGTAATACAATTCGCAGGTTGGTACTAACCTCATCTTGCAACATAAATTAACCAGATTCAACATAGTGGCATGGATAGAAACATGCCTTATAGGTATCTGGATTACGCTTTCGCTATCTTTTGTTAACAGCGTTTAACTAGTCGATTAATCACTAACAAAAGACAGCCATGAAATACTATTCATTCCTATTTGCAGTGTTACTTATGTTGAGTGCATGTTCAGATGACACTCTTGAGCCACTTGTTCTATCATCCGATGGGATCGATGAAGACATGACCATCCACGGTCCGGGCAATAATGCGCAATTTCAAAAAGTTGATGTTATTACTTTCCAGCCAGCCGGAGGTTTTGGCGGAGATGGAAATGTATTGAATGAAGGTGATTTTTTTCCACCTGGCTCCAACAGTTTTGCAAAAATGCAACGTACTAACGGATATTTGAGATTCTTTCTCCATACCACTGGTTTGCCCCCCGGCGCTTATACTGTATGGTGGGTAATATTTAACAAGCCGTTAACCTGTGCTGAACCAAATGCCGCGGGAGGGTTATGCGGAGGAATAGGACCCGATGATTTATTCCTGCCATCTACTTCTGTTGTTTGGGCCACTGGTGGAATTGTCAGGGCTGACGGCGTTGGAAATTTCAATGATCGACTTAGAGTAGGAGAAATGAGGGATGAAACCATAATACTAGGTTCCGATTTATCATCCCCTTTACAGTATCCGCTTGCTGCAGAAGTTCATTTAGTAATTAAATATCATGGACTTCCCTCCAGGAATCCGGAAATTCTGTGGGCACAGACTCATACACTGCTAGGCAATTGTGATGGTGAAGGAGGTGCTAACTCTTATGATTTACCCCCGCCCTTTGGGCCCTATCAATGCTTTGACCCGCAGGTAGCGATACTTCCGTCAAAACTGGAGCCGATTTAGTGGGATTCTTTCAAATAAATATCAATGGACTCCAGGTAAGGATATAGGATAGAATCTTAACCATTTGCTAGTGACATTCTAAGCAGATTTCTGTAAATTATACATGGGTCAGCTTGGAAGTACAATGGCCAACGGAGCGGCAATTGATGATGCATTTTACTCCAAATTAGTTCTATTAGTTGAGTCCAATTTAGAAAGAGAAGAGTTTGGTGTAGCTGAATTGGTGCGCTTGGTTGGACTCAGCCGGTCACAGATTCATCGCAAACTAAAAGCCCTTACCGGACAATCCATCAGTCAATTCATTCGAGAATGCCGGCTTAAAAGGGCTCATACACTTTTGCAAGATCCCACCGGGACTGCCGCGGAGGTAGCCTATAGTGTAGGTTTTAGTAATCCAACCTATTTTTCCAAGTGCTTTCGGGAATACTACGGATATCCTCCAGGTTCAGCAAAACAATCCGGAATAGCTAAAGCAAGAGTAAAAGAGCGATTTCCTAGCATAAGGGGTATCGCGCTGTTGATGCTGATAAGCTTTACGGTTTTCGCATATTTCGTTTCAGTAAATATATTTGGAATCCGCGACTTGAAAATAACCACCTCACCAAAGTCGTCGGTTAGTTCATCGCTCGAGAAGTCTATCGCGGTGTTGCCCTTTAAGGATGATAGTCAAAGCGGCGATAACCAATACTTTTGCGACGGCATGATGGACGAAATACTAAATCATTTGCAAAAGATAAGGGGGCTAAGCGTTAAATCAAGAGCTGCGGTTGAAAGATTTAGGAAAACGGATCGGAGCTTCAGATACAAAGCCCGCGCGTTAGATGTTGCATTTATCCTGGAAGGATCAGTCAGGAGGGATAGCAATCAAATTCGGGTGACTGCCCAGCTTATTGAAGCAGCTTCCGGCAACTTGCTTTGGGCAGAGGATTTTGGTGGCGCTATTTCAGACACTTTACTTATTTTACAGCGCAACATTGCTAAAAAAGTAGCCGCATCCTTGGGCACAGTAATATCCCCGGAAGCAGAGCAATCTTTAAACCAGATTGAAACTACTGCTATTAAGGCCTATGATCTACGTATCAAAGCCGTTTATGAACAACAATTATTTTGGAAAACCAGAGATATCAACCACCTAAAATCAGCGCACAAACTGCTGGATAAAGCGCTTAAAATTGACCCGAAATATAAAAGGGCGATCCTGGCCAAGGGTGAGGTATATATTGGGGAAAAAAAATATGATTCTGCATTGCTTTATGCCAACAGGTTAATTGCTGCGGACACCGCTTTTGTAGGAGGATATGGCTTGAGGGGAGAATGCTACTACTTCAAGAAGAATAATGAATTGGCCATTGAAAATTATAAAAAAGCAATACAGTTGATCAGGGGCTATGATGAGCAATGGATGTGGTATCATATTCCCCTGGGTAGGGCATATCTGGCCGATAATGACATATTGAATGCGTTTATTCAATTCAAAAATGCTTTGCAACTGGGGATCGACCATTTACCCCAGATTTATTTTAATTTATCAATTTGTTATTTACAGGCAGGTGAATACTCGAAAGCTGAAGAATTTCTTAATAAGTGCCTTGAGTTAAAAACTGATTGCAGCACCATTTTTATTTACCATTGGTTAATGATTATTCAAGGAAGATACCATGATTCGCTACAGTTTTTAAGGAAAATATGCAATGAACGATGTGAACGAGAATGTTCCAAGGCACAATTCCAGACGAACATGCTGGTTGGTAATTATGAACTTGCACAAGACTTCTTCAACCAATGGCGAAAGTATCAATTAGTAGACACCTATTTTGAGTACCACAGGTATGAACTAGGTTATTTATATCAACAACAAGGTAGAGAAGAAGAGGCAAGGCGTTTATTCATGGAAGAAATCAACAGGTTAAGCAATCACTTGAATCAGCATTGGGAGTACACTTATCTTTCCCTGGCAAGAATATACAGCCTGTTAGGAAACCGAACGGAAGCGCTAAAATACTTGACCATTTACGAGGAATATGGGTTTGACGATGGGTGGCAGGATTTCATTTTGATAGACCCATTCTTCAAAAACCTTCGGGAAGAGCCTGAGTTCAAAGCAATAGTAGCCAGAGCCAAACGTGAAAAATTAGCATTAAGAAAACAACTAGCCAGGGCAGAAACCACCGAAATACTGTACTTGAATCAACGGAAGTGATAAACCGCTGAAGTTTAGAAGCCCCTTGCCGCTCAGTCCCATAGGATCCGGGCTACATAAACACTGCCGTCACTGCCGTATTTTTCTACCCCGGCGGGCTGCATCCATTCCGAGACAGTTACCCAGGTTTCTTCAGGGCTTATCTCTGTCACTCCGAAATTACCCAGGCGGGCGCCGCGTTCGGGAACCAGGATCTGCTCGGTTTCACGGATTACGCAAAGGCGCTCCGGATCGACCCGGGACATAAAAAGCGGTGCACGATTGCGAAAAACATGATCGTTATTAGCTCCACGGCGGGTATAAACCAGATACAAGGCATCATTATGGGTCACCCAGTGCTGCTGTGTATTGTAGTTTCCCAGTTCCGTACCATCATCGAAGGTCCAGGGCCTGATGGGCTCAAAATTAAGACCGTCTGCCGATTTGGTGACAAACCCCTTTTTGTCATTGCGAATGGTCAGGTAATAGGTGCCATTAACTTGAGTCAGTGAAGGCTCGTGTAAACCGCGCGTCTCATCATCGATTTCAAGCACATTCCCGTGTTCCAGGTATTGAAGCATGCTGCCATCAAACGAGCATCGGACTATGGTTACCCGGGAATTCTTACCCGGAGGCCGAAAATAGGTGGGAAGTAAAATATTTCCATCCGCAAGGTCATAACGCTGGGTACAGCCAGCCCCGGCATCATGAAAATATTCCGAATCGGGCATCATCAGTTTATCCCAGGCAGACCACTGATTGTTTTCAGGGGCATAAACAGAAAAAGAAGTATGACGGGGTCGGGGATGCGCTACTTTCCAGTCCGGGGTGTAGACTACCGTATGTCCGGTGCCCAGCAGTTTGCCGGATGCCTTATGGTATTTGGGCCAAAAATCACTGACCGCCACAGGTCTGGTAACCCCATCTATGATCTCTGACCGGGGATCTAAGTCCTTCAGGCGTTCTGGCTCAGTCCAGGACTTGCCCAGGTTGTCCGAATGCAAACCGTACATTCCCTTAAATACATCGCTGCCTTCGAGGTCCAGGGTATTCATGGTCATCACCACTCTTGGTCCACCATCTACACCGGCAGCCGGTACGATGCCGGCACGTGGATGGGTCCAGCATTGTTTACCGTCGAACAGGCGGGTGCAAACTTCAAGGGTAATGCGGTATCCGGGTGCGCTTTTCCCAAGACCCGGGGCTTGGCCCAGTGGGGACATTCCAATCAACGGGCCGGAGCTTAGCATCAGGCTATAGCTGGATGCTGCTTTTATAAACTGACGACGGCTGTTCAGCATATTTTAAAATTAACAATTAACAATTAAGAACAATCAGCATAGCATAGTCCATGGTTAACTGTACATTCTTATTTGAATTTAATGAGTGGTATTATACGAATTTCCCGTTATATTCAAGCTGCATCCTCAATCTCAATCACCAATCTTTTGAATGAAAACATCGAATCCCATTTCTCTGAACTGTATTTCCTTGTTACTGGCCGGTTTGCTGCTGGTTATCTGCAGATGTGCTGAAATTCCGGATGACGACGCGGAAGAAATCCCCGCGCAATTAATCTGGGACCAGGCGGAGCACAGCGCTTTTACCGACCTGGTCTTTTTCCAGGGGCAGTTTTACTGCACTTTCCGGGAAGGAGTGGGGCACACTCCTGCTAAATCGAATGTAGACGGAGCCATAAGAGTTATCAATTCCGTGGATGGCGAACAATGGAAATCTGCAGGTTTGATCACAGTAGAAAACTATGATCTCCGGGATCCCAAACTGTCCGTCACTCCTGATGGCCGGCTTATGGTATTGATGGGAGCCGCAGACTACCAGGGCAAGGAGGTAATGGGAAGACAAGGCATGGTTTCCTTTTCACAAGAGGGCCTTAGTTTTAGCGAACCGGTACCTATACGGATGGACTCCCTGATTTCCAACGATAAAGACTGGCTGTGGCGGGTTAACTGGCATCAACCGACCGGATATGGTGTGATGTACCAGAATGATGGGGATGCCTCAAAGGCTTATCTGGTACAGACCAGCAATGGGATTGATTATCAGCTGGTTACCGACCTGGGATTGGATAACAAACCCAACGAAGCCACCATAAAAATACTGCCTAACCAGCAAATGACCATGATCATTCGCAGGGAAGGAGGTAATACCCATGGATTGATGGGCAAAAGTATGCCCCCGTACCAGCAATGGGAATGGCAGGACCTGGGTATCCGGTTGGGTGGACCGGATTTTTTGCTGCTGCCTGATGGGGAAGTGTTGTTGGGAAGTCGGGTTTATGGTGAACAGGGTCATCGGACCGGCCTGTTCTTAGGCCAGCAGGATGGTCACTTTAAGCAGGTGGGTTTGTTTCCCAGCGGGGGAGATACCAGCTATCCGGGCATGGTAATGAAGAACGATACCGTATATGTTTCCTATTATTCAGGTCATGAGAATAAAACTTCCATATACTTTGCAGTTGTACCGCTGGGGCAGATAATTATGGACTAAGCGTATGGGTTATGGATTAAAGGTTACAGGTTACAGGTTGCAGGTTGCTGGTTGAGCATGCCTGACCCGTTATTTTTTCTTTCTTTTACCAACCCCTAGTTTTCTAAGCACCCAGCCAATTCCTTTACCCGGCCCGGTGGAAAAAAGCGTTAGATCAGTTTGCTGATTGATGCCTCGGTAGTTCGGACTCATGATGATGTCATAAGTAATGGCAGGTTGTTGTTTGCGGAAGCTAATAAGCGGATCATTTACCTCCGCTTCCAATATTTTCTGTTTGAAATCTGCCAGGGTAGCAGGGAAGGGGGTAATTTTGAGATCCGGAAGCATCCTGATTTCTCTTTCCAGAAATATCGCCAGGGTGACCGTATCCGAATTTTGGGCTTTTCTGATCACTTGATTGTGTGTAATATAGGACACATGAGAGATGCTCATGGTGTCCAGGTGACTCATGCGAACCACAAATCTCCCGGTTAGATCAGGGGTGGTAGCTGATTGATTATTTCTTATAATATGAGCGTAGGGCAGTGGTTCAAGGGTTTCAGCATCAAGCACCATTCCTCTAACGATCAGGCTATTCTGGGCCAGAGTTTCCTTAGGTAACAAGATACCTAAGAGAAGCCCCACTACACAGAAAACACCCCGAGAATCCATTTTAATGGTAAGGTAGGGCGTTGCTGCCTAAGTCTGAAGTTAAAAATTGTGAAGTGCTGTTAAAAAACCCTAATAGGACCAGACAATTGCATTGTCGGGGGTGCTATATGTGAATTATATAACAAATAATTCAGATACAGGCGTTTACCTTAGTTTATATCTGTACCTTTGCGCCCTGATTTATATAAAAAAAACACATTGAATAATTTTGACACACTAGGACTTTCTGAAAATCTCACCTCTGTCCTGGAAAAACTAGGGTTCGAACAACCCACCGAGATACAAGAACAAGCCATACCACAACTGCTTAAAAATGAAGCAACCGATTTCATCGGCATTGCACAAACAGGTACTGGTAAAACCGCGGCCTACGGGCTGGCCTTACTCGACCTGGTAGATCCGGAATTCAAGTCACCACAGGCTCTGATTATGACCCCAACCCGGGAATTGGGACAACAAATTGCTAAGCAGCTGGTAGAATTTGCTGCAAATAACAAAGCAATCAACGTGGAAGTAGTTTATGGGGGCGCCGCTATTAGCAATCAAATTAGAGCGCTGAAAAAGCCTACCCAGGTGATCGTGGCCACCCCAGGCCGGTTGTATGACCTGATCAAGCGCAAAGCAGTTAATCTATCCGCCATAAAATACCTGGTGCTTGATGAAGCCGATGAAATGCTTAACATGGGCTTTAAGGAAGCCATCGACGAAATCCTGGAATACATACCGGGCGACCGGGCAATTTGGCTGTTTTCAGCCACCATGCCCGCCGGCATTCGACGCATCGTTAAGCACTACATGGATGCACCGATAGAAGTTTCCATCAATACCGCCGAAAGAGTCAATAAGGATATTGAGCATCAATATGTTACTACAAAGACATCCAATAAGATACCTGCGCTGAGACGATTTCTTGATCTTAATTCCAATATGAGAGGCATCATGTTTTGTCGAACCAAGCGGGAAACCCAGAAGATCGCTGATGAACTAGGCAACCAGGGGTATGGGGTGGAAGCCTTACATGGAGACTTGTCGCAAGGGCAGCGCGATGCTGTGATGAAACGGTTCAAGGCGCGGGCCATGCAACTGCTAATCGCCACTGATGTGGCTGCCAGGGGTATCGATGTGGACAATCTGACCCATGTATTCCACCATACCCTGCCCGATCAGTTGGAAAGTTATACCCACCGTAGTGGCCGTACCGCACGAGCAGGAAAAAAGGGGATCTCTTTGGCATTCATTAATCCAAAGGAAGGAAACCGCATTGCAGAACTTGAAAGAAAGAACAAGATTAAGTTCACTGCAGTAGAAGTACCCAGCATCGAGGACTTAACTTCCAGCCGTATGCACAACTGGGCCAATTTAATTGCCAACACCAAGGTAGATGACCAGGCAGATACCATATTAGAGGAAGTACAGGGAAAATTTGCAAATCTGAGCAAAGAAGATCTATTAAAGCGTTTGATTACCAGTCAGTTAGATCACATACTTGCAAGGAACAGGGGAGAAGCCAACCTCAATGAGCCACAAGGAGGAAGAGGTGACAGGGACAGGGGCAGCAGAACAGAAAAAGCTGGACATACCCGGTATTTTGTAAACATCGGGGCTATTGACGGGGTAACCACGGGAGACCTGATCCATTTCCTGTCGGACGCTTCAAATGTAGAACGTCAGTACTTCAGCCAGGTGACCATGCAACGAAATTATTCATTCTTTTACCTGGATGAAAAGCAGGAAAATGGATTTGCCGATCGCTTTAAGGGGATTGAAATAGAAGGTCATGCCATACGGGTCAACCGGGACGATCAGCAAAATAAACCCAAGTCCAAGGGTAAGTATAAAAAGAAGAAAGAGCACCGAAGAGGAGCAGGGCGGAAGTCAGGCAGGAGACGTAAGGGAGCACAAACCGTATAGTTCACAGAGCTTAAGGCTACCTGAGTGTGGAGTGTAGAGCCTGGAGTTATGGCACAAAGCCTGGCTCAAAGCGCAAACCGCCTGGTATACACCATTGTACTATATAGAACAATCTATTTCCCAAATGAAACAAAAGGAGGGCCACTTGCGTTAAATTAGTAGAGTCCTTTTTGGGACAAATTATGTCTTAATCAAATACACTGCTAAAAATGGATGCCCGGAGTTTAAAAAACATCGACCAATTTACCGATCAGTTTGAGGTGCTGGAGGACAACCCGTCCTATATGCTATTGACCCTGGGAGTACCTGGCAAGCGCAATAAAAACTGGGTACAGGTGCTTTTAAATTATCGAGGGGTAGGGGATCCCAAGGTACCGGGTTCTTTTATTACTGTAGTGCCTGATATCACCGGGTTTCCAGTCAATGAAGTGGCTGAGATCCTGGATATTAGCCGGTCCACATATTACCGGGTAAAGGAAGAGCCCAGATTAGATCCCGAAACTGCAGACAAGATTTCCAGTCTGCTTAAGCTGTTCTATCAGGGAGTGGAAGCATTCGAAGGAGACAAAAAGGAATTTCTTGATTGGCTTCACATCAGCGTACCCGCATTGGGTAATCAAAAGCCAGTCGACCTACTCAAAACAGAAAGCGGCCGAAAATCCATATCGGATGCCATAGCGCGCATCGAACACAACGTTTATGGATAGATCTCTGAGCTCTGATTTCTGATCTCAGATCTTAGCTGACGATAAAATCAGAGTTCAAAGATCGGAGATCAGATATCCCATGTTTGTTTACAGGATAGAAAAAGAAAAATACAAGGACACTTTTCCGCCGCGCGGGTCCCTTTTTGCGGAAGGCCGCTGGAACCGCAAAGGAATGTGGGTGGTATATACCTCAGAAACGGTGTCACTGGCTAAACTGGAGGCGCTGGCCAATAGCGGCAGCAAACTACCGGCCAATCGCTATCTGACCACCATTGAAATCAAAGAAAAGGCACCCATCATTCAAATCAACCCCAAAAACCTGCCTGCCGACTGGAACCAGGTGCCGTTTCGAAAAAGCCTGGCCCAATACATTCAACCGGTGATTGACTCTCAATCGTATTTAGCGGTTATGGTGCCTTCGATCCATTCTCCCAATGAATATAACTTTTTGTTGTTGCCGGATCATCCCCAGTTTGGAAAACATGTACAACTGGTGGGTAGCAAACCGGTGGGGTTTGATAGGAGGCTGAAACAGTAGTTTTTTAGTTTTTAGTTTTGAATTTTTAGTTGGTTAAGATTATTAATGCGTGGGACTTTAATAGGGGGAGGTCTGTATTTATTTCCGGGATACTGTATAGATACCGGTTTTTTCAGATTTTCCTCGTAACAATTCCTCACCCATTTTCACATAATTGAATGGACCATTGGCAGGGGTAAAGTAGTTAACCAGTCTATCCGACAATAGGATTTTAGTGTGATACTGCTTACAAAACCCCAGCATACGCGAAGTGGTGTTAAGAACATCACCGGAAAAGGTAAGGTCTCTTTTAATGATACCAATTTCCCCCACAGTAACTGCACCATAATGGATAGCAGCCTTAAAATCCGGCACTTGACTGTATTTCTTTCTATACTTTTTCATCCTGGATTCAATGGCTTTTCTCATATCGAAATAACAGTTCAACGCATCGAATCGGACTATTTGGTCTTTGCATTCCCATGAAATAACCACTTCATCGCCTACGTATTGATAAATTTCACCCCGGTTATAAATAATGCTGTTGGTTATGTCCGCAAAAAAGTCTTTTAGCAGTTTATAATAGTTTTCGTTACCCAATTGCTCCGCGATGGTAGTAGAGCCGATCAGATCCACAAACATCACTACCCGCTGCTCTTTTTTGGGGCGATGGTATTTACCGGTGATAAAAGCCCACATCAAGCCCTGTCCGAATTTATCGTTCACCATAAG
>BQJT01000137.1 GCA_021604845.1 Cyclobacteriaceae bacterium | reverse complement strand
ACTCGCGGAGCGCTTTTAAGTATGCAACGTTGGAAAGGCCGCTCATCAGTTTATCCGACGGCTTTTCCTGTAGTTCTCTGATTTTGTTTAATTTTTCAAGAGCCTGATCGTATTGCTGGTGATACAAATCGATGTTTTTCAGGGTACCATAAATGTTTTTTAACAGGGTCTTATCCTGAATATCATAACCTTCCAGTAACCCCTGATAATCCTTTTGAAGCTGATCAACCAATTTGTCCATTTCCTGCTGATTAACGAACACTTCGGAGGCACTGAAAGGAATCTCATAGGTAAATCTGGGTACATCATCCTGGGACTTAATAACTTGTTTCTGCCCGAAAACTATGTTTATTGCAGCTAGATTCACCAGCAGTAGTGTGTAATTGGCTAATTTCATAGTTATAAGAGTTTGTGGAATATGCTAATTATGGGTATTTACTGAAGTGGAGAAACAAAATTATATGGAAGGTTGAATAATAACTCTTAGTGGTAACTTAAGATAGATTTATTAAGCCAGCACGGTTTGACTTACTGGTATCTGGGTATTATTTTGTTACCATCAGCAATTCATACTATGCCTCAAATCGAAATCAACGGATGCAACTATCATTATGAATCACACGGTTCAGCTGCAGAGACCCTGGTGTTGTCCCATGGTTTGCTATGGAGTGGACATATGTTTCATAGGCAGGTAGCATATCTTAGCCGCGATTATAGAGTTATTACCTACGACCACCGTGGGCAGGGTGCATCCGAAGTAACCGCTGGCAATTATGATATGGATTCATTATATCTGGATGCTGTCGGGTTACTGGAAAAACTGAATCTGGGGGCGGTTCATTTCGGCGGTCTTTCAATGGGAGGTTTTGTAGCAATGCGACTGGCCGCCAGGAGGCCCGATTTAATAAAATCTTTGATATTGATGGAAACATCGGCACAGGATGAACCGAACAAATTAAAATATGCCCTCCTCAATACTATAGTTAAGATTTTTGGGGTGAACAGCGTGGTAAGGCCAGTGATGAAAATAATGTTTGGTAAAAGTTTTTTGAACGATCCTGATAAAAAACCAGAAGTAGCTTATTGGAAAGAGCAGTTAAAAAATAACCAAAAAACCATTGTCAAAGCGGTTGCCGGAGTAATCGAACGATCCAGTGTTGAAGGGGAATTACCTAAAATTGTCTGTCCCACCCTTATCCTGGTAGGTACAGAAGATACTGCTACCACACCGGATAAAGCAGAAATTATTCACCGGTCTATCGCTAACTCAAAGCTGAGCTACATAGAAAAGGCCGGGCATACTGCTTGTGTGGAGCAGCCTGACCAGTACAATCATGAAATCGAACAGTTTCTTAATAGTCTAAAACCTCTAGCCACATCATGAAACCAGTATATTTATTTCTCAGCATAGTCGGCTTTATACTGCCTAATATTTGGGTGGCTAAAGTCACCATAGAAACAGGCAATGTGTTATTTTGGTGGGATATTCCTACAACATTTAGTCAAATGTTTGCCAATGATATAGCTACTGCATTCGGAGTAGACTTGTTGTTCGTAGTGGTGGTATTCTTTGTGTGGAGCTATAATGAGGCCAGGAAATACCAAATCAAACGGCTGGGATTAGTTTGGTTGTTAACCCTGGTACTGGGACTGGCTGGAGCATTTCCGCTGTTTTTGTATTTAAGGGAAAAGAATGCCTAGCGTAGGAAACTGTGAGCCGCGGGCTATTAACTTAACCAATAGAACCAACTGCCAGTAAAGTTGGTTTTAGTGTTATGATAAGGGCGCTAATTATCGTTTTTGGCATCATTGTTTTTCCCTGGTTATCAATTCCGGCACAACAACTCAATGGATTCGACATTTCAGAGGCGCTCATTCCCTCCCACCAGATTCTAAGAGGAGGTCCCCCGCGCGATGGTATCCCCGCAATAGACAATCCTAAGTTCAAACCAATAAGTCAATACCGGGAGTTCGATACCAAAAGCCAGGTGCTGGGGATCTATTATAACGGAATTGCCAAGGCCTATCCAATAACCATCATGGATTACCATGAAATTGTCAATGACGATTTTAACGGAAAGCCCGTAGTTGCCACTTATTGTCCTCTTTGCGGAAGCGGAATTGCTTTTGAGGCACTGGTTAATGATGAACGGGCTAAATTTGGAGTGTCGGGCCTGCTTTATAACAGTGATGTTTTGTTATATGACAGGAGCACCGAATCACTTTGGTCTCAAATCATGGCAAAGGCAGTCAGTGGATCCATGAAGGGACAAGAGTTAACAGTGATCCCCACCAGACGCATGTCTCTGGGCTCATGGAAGAAAACTTACCCTGAATCTTTGATTCTTACCACGGACTCTGGATTTGAACGTAATTATCAAGAAGGCCCTTATGGTAATTATAATGATGAAAACATTACCTATTTCCCCGTGTCAAATAATGATGATGCTCTGCACAAGAAAGAATGGATCATTGGTATCGAAATTAATGGGCAATATAAAGCCTATCCGATTGTAAGGCTATCTAAAGTAAAAACCAGGGAACTTAAAGATAGCCTGGGCGGAACTTCGTTTACCCTTATGTGGGACACCAGGAAGGAAAATTTTCGGGCGGTAACCAGTACCGGAAAAGAAATACCCGCCCTTCAAATGTTCTGGTTTGCCTGGGTAGCTTTCCATCCCGAAACCGCTTTGTATAATGGGACCGGATAATCATAAAACTGATATAGTCAATTTTCAGAGTTCAGTAACAACAGGTTACTTCGATGCGTGTTTTATACACCACAGAATTCAAATTATTCGCGTGCCGCCGATCTTGATGCCAATAATAGGAATTGAAATGGAAAAGCAATAGCACCTGTTTTTGCCGTGTGCCGGGTTTGTTGAGCAAACTTTCATTAGTCTTAAACTTTATCTAAATTATCCCGCTAAACAAAATCGTCATGTCTCAAACACCATTGCAAAAAAGTCTGTACACCTCCATTGAAGTAACTATTAGGTTACTTTTCTTGTTTATCCTTATCGCATGGTGTCTCAAGATCCTGCTGCCATTTACCGGTATCATGTTGTGGGCTATAATAATTGCAGTTTCTATTGAGCCCATATACAACGGTCTGCTTAGGAAATTTGGTGATAAACCAGGATGGGCATCGACCGTGTTGATCATAATATTCCTTATCATTATCGTTGTCCCTGCATATTTCGGAGTTAATGCTCTGGTTTCGCATATGAATGAAATCCGGGATAGTTTGCAGCAAGAGACAATCAATATTCCTCCTCCTAATAAACAGGTAGCCAGCTGGCCAGTAATCGGAGAAAAAATCTATACTGCATGGGCTGCAGCATCGGAAAATCTTGAAAACTTTCTCTCAATACACACTGCAGAGGTAAAAAAAGTTGGAAAATGGTTGATGGCTTCTGTACTTGGCATTAGTACAGATGTATTGCAAATTATAGTGTCTTTCATAATAGCCGGGGTTTTGTTGGCTACTCGCGGCACTAATGATTTTACCAGACAATTATTCAGAAAGCTGGTAGGAAAACGCGGAGATGAATTTGCTGATCTGTGTGACAAAACCGTAAAAAACGTTACTAAGGGTATCCTGGGAGTGGCGGTTATTCAGTCGTTCTTGTTAGGTATATTGTTCTTCTTGGCTGGAGTTCCTTATGCTGCCATTTGGGCACTGATCGCGATGTTCTTAGGTATAATCCAATTACCCCCTACCATCATTTCAATACCGGTTATTGTTTATCTGTACTCATCCACGTCCGCTACAATGGCCACGGTTTGGGCGGTACTTATTTTATTGGCTTCCATATCAGATAATGTTCTCAAACCAATTCTTTTGGGAAAGGGTGCACCGGTTCCCATGCTGATTATTTTTCTGGGGGCAATTGGAGGTTTTATATTATCAGGCTTCATAGGTCTATTTACTGGCGCCATCGTGCTGTCATTGGGATATGAGTTATTTATGGCCTGGTTACAAGATGATTCCCAGGCAAGCGAAGCAACATCTACCCTGGAATAGGCCATGGCAGAAAAAACCTCAGAGGAAAGCGATCAAATTAATGAGCAGGATTCTCAGACTGAAACCAAGGAATCTGATAAAAACGGACGGAATCCAGTAAAGATCCTTACTGTTGGGGTATTAGTGCTGTGTTTAATCTTGTTTTTCCTATATGTTCTATCCGACCGCCGAACACCTTATACCGATCAAGCCCGGATAAAAGGACTCTCTATGCCAGTGGTATCCAGTGTTTCCGGTAATATCACCGATATCTATGTTGGGTTGCACAGTACTGTGGAAGTTGGGGACACCATTTTTCAAATTGATAAAAGACCATTTGAGTTGGCCGTCAGGACTGCTGAAGCTCGATTACAGAATACCCAACAGCAAGTAGGTGCTAAAACGGCGACGGTAGAATCAGCGGCAGGAAGGCTTGGGGTGGCCAGGGCACAACTTGATCGTGCACAACGAAATTATGACAGAGTCATGAAAGTGCTTGACGATAAACCCGGTGCGCTCTCGTTGGCTGACCGCGACAGGGCGGAAACCTCTCTCACACAGGCCGTAGAACAAGTGGCCTCTGCTGAAGCAGACCTTGATAAGGCAGAACAGCAATTGGGTGTATCCGGATCGGACAATCCTCAGGTGCGATCGGCTGTGGTAGCTTTGGAGCAAGCCCACCTTAATTTAGCCTTTAGTACTATAGTAGCCCCCGCCAAAGGGGTAATTGAGAGCTACAATGTCGACATAGGATACTATGCAGCACCAGGGCAATCGCTGGCGATGTTGGTTACCTTCAGTGATCTTTGGATACAGGCAGATCTAAAGGAAAATAACATATCCAATATGAAGCCCGGAAACCCGGTTGAGTTCGTGCTTGATGTAGTCCCCGGTAAGGTGTTCAAGGGTAAGGTTAGATCCATCGGACACGGGGTAAGCTCAGGTTCTGATGAGCGAGGTAAACTTCCCGATGTTAAAGGAACCAGTGGGTGGTTGAGAGATCCGCAAAGATTTCCGGTTATAATCTCGGTGGAAAATAATGAGGCTTTTCATTACGGTCGGCTGGGAGGTCAGGTAGATGTGGTGGTTTTTACCGGAGAACATTCCCTGCTGAACATGCTGGGCCGGTGGCGACTCAAGCTTAACGGACTGCTCTCTTACATTAGATAGCTATGTTTCCCATTGCATTAACAAATCCTATAAACAGACCGGTAATAAGGTACGCTGCAGGTGCCTCCTTACTGGTAGCTGTTTCTATGGGATTCGATTGGGTATTGGCTTTTTTATTGCCGGTTTTATCTATGAGTTTCCTGGCACCAGGCGGAAAGCCCCCAGGACTTAAAGGCGGGTTGTTCTTTGTAGGTTCAATAACCATAGCATGCTTTTTGGGGATGACATTGGCCTATAGTTTTCTTCCGATGCCGCCCATACATATTCTAGTAACCTTTTTGCTGCTGTTTCATATTTTTTATACACGGCATGCGATATTCAATCCGCTAGTAAAAGTATGGTTGTTAGTGGCAATTTTATTAATTCCCAACATTGCCTTACAATCCATGGTTCTGGCCAAGGTTATGGCAATTAGTTTGGTGTGGAATGCTGCCTGCGCTATTTTACTGATCTGGATTATTTACCTGGTTTTTCCACTAACCCCTGAAAGCCAGCAGAGTCCAACTAAAGGAAAGTCTCAAGACGATACACCAGGCTCTGGTAGAAATGCGCGATTTAACACCGCATTAACCAGTACTTTGGTGATAATGCCTGTATACCTCACTTTTTATTTTGCAACTATTCCAAATGCGCTGTTAATTTTGGTTTTCATCGCTATCCTATCCATGCAACCGGCATTTGCCAAAGATTGGAAAGTTGGAAAGGCATTAATTATCGGGAACATCATAGGTGGGTTAGCGGCAATTATAGCATATGAGATCCTTACCGTGGTACCGGAATTCAACTACCTGATATTACTGGTGCTGCTTGCCGGACTGGTTTTTGGACTGTTTGTATTCGACGAAAGTCCAATGGCCGCTGTTTTCGGAATGGCATTCTCAACATTTTTATTGATAATTGGTTCGGTAACAGGTTCAGATGGTGATGGAGCTGGGGGTAAGGTTTGGTCAAGGGTAATACAGATAATGATTGCAGTGGTATATGCGGTATCTGCATTTGGATTAATAGCAAAATTCAAGTCTTCGAATGAAAAAGTACTTTAGATATTCCAATTATATACTAATCGCCGCTTTAGCCCTGAATGGTTGCAAACTTGGTCAGCCATACTCCAGGCCACAAATGGCGGCTCCGGTGACTTATAACTCGGAGGCATTATCTGGTGAATCAATTGCGAATCTACCCTGGTGGAATTTGTTTCAGGATACCATTCTTCAGCGAATCATCCAGGTTGGGATTGCCAATAACAAGGACCTTCAAATAGCTGCTTCCCGTATTCAGGAAGCTGAGGCGCAAATGGGGGTAGTAAGAGCCAATTTATACCCACGGGTGAACTACGGAGCAGGTGGAAACTTTGCTGTATCGTCTGATGATGGTACTGATCCGAAAGTGACCGGATCCGGTGCCATTAGTGCCTCCTGGATTTTAGATATCTGGGGCAGATATCGCAATCTTTCCGAAGCAGCGTTTAACGAATATCTGGCTTCAGAAGAGGCCTATAGGGGGCTGACGCTATTGATAGTCAGTAGCATCGCGCAGGGTTATTTACTATTACGGGATCTGGACAATCGACTCAATGTTTCGGAAAGAACTCTGGAAACCTGGCAATACAATTTGGACCTGGTTCAAGCAAGATTTAATGCGGGTATTATATCAGAAGTAGATGTAAAACAATCCATGATACAGGTAGAAGAAGCAAGAACCACGATCCAAACATTTACCCGGCTAAGAATCCAGACAGAAAATACCCTGAGCTTTTTGATGGGATTGCCCCCACAGCGCATTGACAGGGGAACAAAATTAGAGGAACAAGTATTTCCACCCACATTACCCACCGGACTTCCTTCAGAACTTCTTGACAGAAGGCCGGACCTGATGTCCGCCGAGAGAAGCCTGCAGGCTCAGGTCGCCAGGAGAAATGCAACCGAAGCGCTTCAGTATCCACAGCTTACACTCACTGCCGATCTTACCGCTTCATTTGCAGATCCATCCATTTTATTCGGTAATCTGGGTGCCCAGGTATTTGGACCACTTTTCAACTCCGGAGAGAATAAACGGCGTCTGGAAGTAGAAATCCAGCGAACCGAACAGTTGTTATTAAACTATCAAAATATATTCTTGAACGCGTTGAAGGAAGTTGAAGATGCTTTAATCGCGGTTGCAACCTATGAGAAAGAATTTGAATCACGTATGGTTCAGGTTAGGGCCGCCTCCGAGGCCCTGGATATGGCCTGGGTGCGATATGAAAATGGCGTTACCAGTTACCTGGAGATACTTGACCTGCAACGTTCCGAATTCAATTCATATCTAAAAGCATCCGAAACGTTACAGCTTCAACTAACCTCATCAGTGCAGTTATATCAGGCCCTGGGCGGTGGTTGGGAAATACCAGTGGATTGATGATCATGACATACCAGTTAAATCTGGCAATCAACTAAGCAAGTGCCCGCTAATCGGGTAAGCAACTAATTATTAACTTTGTTATCGTACATAACAACAATCTCAAAATGCGTGTAATACTTCTCTACATACTACTTGTATCCAGTATGGCTGTTTTTGCCCAGGACAGTCAACTCACACTAGACCGAATATTTAAATCCGGTGATTTTCGCAGTGAATCATTCGGGCCTGCCAAGTGGACTGAAGGTGGTAAAGCTTATACCACCCTGGAGTCATCAACAGAATTTCCCGGTAAGAAAGACATCGTGGAATATCAAGCCAAATCTGGAGATCGGGTAGTGCTTGTTTCTGCCAGTAAATTGGTACCATCCCTGAATGAACAGCCGCTGACCATTAAGGATTACCAATGGTCCCACAATAAAAAGTATCTTTTAATTTATACCAATGTAAGACGGGTTTGGCGTGACAGCACCCGTGGAGATTATTGGATAAAAAATTTAAGCAGCGGCAGCTTAAGGCAGTTGGGTAAAGATCTACCCGTTGCCAGTTTAATGTTCGCAAAGTTCTCACCAGACGATACCAGAGTGGCATATGTAAGTGGACACAATATTTACGTAGAAGATATCGAGGGTGGACAGGTGACAGCACTCACCACGAACGGTTCAGCAAAATTAATCAATGGCACCTTCGATTGGGCATATGAGGAAGAGTTTCAAATTCAAGATGGTTTTCGATGGAGTCCGGATGGAACCATGATTGCCTACTGGCAACTCGACGCCTCTGAAATTCGTGACTTCCTGATGATCAACAATACGGATTCAGTCTATTCCTACACCATTCCATTGCAGTACCCTAAAGTTGGAGAAGACCCCAGTAGTTGCCGCATAGGGGTGGTAAGTGCAAGTGGGGGTGAAACCGCCTGGATTCCAGTACCCGGAGACAGCAAACAAAACTACCTGCCACGAATGATGTGGTCTCCCGACTCTGAGAGCGTGCTGGTACAACAAATCCCCAGAAAACAGAACACCAACAATATCTGGTCCTATGACATTGCAGCACAAAGCGTTGAAAAGGTATATACTGATAAAGATGATGCCTGGGTAAGGGCAATTAACGATTGGATTTGGTTGGACCATGGAAAACAGTTCAGCTTTATTAGTGAGAAAACCGGCTGGCAACATTTTTACCGGGTGCATGTGGACGGGAGCGGGGATCAGGCGGTGACCAGTGGCGAATTTGATGTAATAAGTATCGAGCTTATCGATAGTGATAATGGGTATGTTTATTTTATCGCATCACCCGATAACCCAACCCAGCGATACTTATACAGAACAAGACTAAATGGTAGTGGTAAGCCACAAAGACTTTCACCGGAAGATCAGCCGGGAGATCATAGCTATCAGGTGGCACCCGGAGGAAAATTTGCAATACACAGGTATTCAACTGCCAATACCCCGCCGGTGATTGATTTGATTGCTCTACCCAGCCATAAATCTTTGAGGACTCTGGCCGACAATGAAAAGTTTATCTCCAACCTTCACCAATTGGATAAAAACCCTATTGAGTTTTTCAATATAACTACTGAAACAGGGGTTAGCATGGATGGTTATATGCTACGGCCAACCGGGTTTGATGAAAGCCGGAAATACCCCATTATATTTTATGTCTACGGAGAACCTGCGGGGCAGACCGCCAGGGATCGATGGGGAGGCGCCAGGACCTTGTGGCATATGATGCTGGCACAACAGGGATACATCGTAGTGACTATGGACAATCGCGGCAGCCCCAGTCCAAAGGGTCGGGATTGGCGAAAAGCATTGTACAGGAATATCGGGATCATCAATGTTGAAGATCAGGCTATGGGTGCCAAGGAGATACTGAAGCTGGATTATGTGGATGATGCGCGGGTAGCAGTTTGGGGCTGGAGTGGAGGAGGGTCAATGACCTTAAATTTGTTGTTTCACCACCCTGAAATATATCAAACCGGAATGTCCATAGCCCCTGTTGGTAATCAGTTATTGTATGATAATATTTATCAGGAGAGATATATGGGAGTGCCCTGGGAGACAAAGGAAGACTTTATTAAGGGGTCACCGGTTACTCATGCTTCCAAACTTGAGGGGAACCTATTGTTAATCCATGGTACCGGAGACGATAATGTGCATTACCAAAATAGTGAAGTGGTCATCAATGAGTTGATTAAACACAATAAACAATTCGAAATGTTTTCATACCCAAATCGGACCCATGCTATCAAGGAGGGTAAAAATACCACCAGTCATTTATACGGGTTATTGACCAAATATCTCAGGGAACACGTTGAGCCTGGAGGAAAGGCAAATACTGAACTAAAAAGGGATCAATAAATCTCTAATATCAATCAATGAATGCGGTAATTTAGATCTACTCCTGATTCGGTTTCTTTACCGGGTCTTGGGTGTTTAATACCGGGAGTTTAAATACCGCTCTTTCCCGGGCAGCGGTAACTTTAAATTCCAGTTTTTGGGATCCTACAGTTTCGCTGATCAGCTGGTCTAGGTTGTCGTCAGTATGAGATGGATCATGGTGGAAAGGGATCAGATGCTTCACCCTGGCCTGAGCAGCAAATTTAAGTGTATCATTAAATGCACTATGTCCCCATCCCTGACATTTGTTGTATTCCTTGTCGCTATATTGAGCATCGTGAATCAGGATATCTGCATTGGCTGCCAGTGCCGAGCCGGAAGTCCATTGTCTTTCCAACGGAAAATTCACTACGCCAAGGGCTGGTTCATGGTCTGGAATGTAGGTAATAACTCCATCAGCGCATTCAATCCTGTATCCAACGGTAGGTCCTACATGCCCAATCAGATCCGAGGAGATCTTAAATGGTCCAATTTTGAAACTATCATGGTGAACTTCATTTAATGTTAATTTACAGGGTAAATCTCTCAATGTAACCGGGAAAAGCGGCGGAGACATATATCGGGTAAGCCGGGTGCGTAAGTTCATGGTAGTGCTGGATGGTCCCCAGATATTTACTTCGGCTTCGGGGTTAAAGAATGGTGGGAAAAACCCCATCCCCTGTATGTGATCCATGTGAAGATGAGTCAGTAGCAAATTATACTTTTTGCTGGGTTCTTTTACAGTCTTTCCCAGATCGCTGAGTCCGGTGCCGGCATCCAGAATAAGTATGGTGCCATCATTTCCGGTAATTTGAACACAGGAGGTATTTCCCCCGTATTTATCAAATTCAGCACCAGGTGTGGCCAGTGATCCCCTGCATCCCCAAATGGTAATGGTAGTCATTGGTTGTTTTCCCAAAATATTGCCATTGCTCCCAAAAAACGGTTGCCCTGTCCGGTAATGGGAAAAGCCGTAACCTGAATGTTTCTTACTAACCCGTCAAAGCTTCTAATTTGGAATGATTTATGAGATGGACATCGTTTTGTCAGGGCAATCATCAGAGGCAATTCTTCAGGTGGCAAATCACTGCCATCCTGATTGGTCGGTGTAAAGATGGTAGACCACTCATCAGCTGGCATTTCTCCGTTTTCTTCAAATCTTATACCGAGAATTAATTCCGCTGGTTCATTATAGTAAAGTAAAGTGCCATCAGGGTCAACAATAAATATAGGCATTGCCAGGTGGCTGGATAATTGCCGAGCCAATATAAGTTCGATAGGTTTTTGCGCCATAATTTTGGAAACTTGCTAACCATTTAGCAGCAGTTATAGAATTTAGGGTATTCATTGCATAAAAGCAAAATTGACCTTTAAATCGAAACTCCTTATCTGAACCTGGAGAAATAAATTGGTGGGTCTTTCTTTCAAACCAGACATTTAGTAATTTCATCGGCCCTTCAATAGGACGCCTGATTTTAGGTAAATATTGAGAAGATCACATTAAAGTTAACACTAAACATTATGAATTTATTGAACATTTTTAATCCAAAAGTAGCTATCTGTGTAGTAGCAGTACTATTTTTTAATTGTGTGGCCTTTGCCCAAAATAATAAAGAGAAAGATCGAATTGCTAAGGCGGAGGAAACTAAGACTGCTTTTATCGATGAAAACGATAAAATGTCCGGACTATTTTCAAATGCTTATGGCTATGCTATATATCCAAGTATTGGAAAAGGGGCTATTGGTATTGGAGGAGCGCATGGTGACGGTGTGCTTTACCAGGGCGATGAAGCACAAAAGAGAACGTCGATGACTCAGGTAACCATTGGATTTCAATGGGGAGGACAGGCATACATGGAAGCTGTTTTGTTTGAAGATAAACGAGCCTATGACAACTTTGTAGAAGGCAAATTGAAACTTTCGGCTCAAGCTTCTGCGGTAGCAGTAACCGCGGGGGCCTCATTGGATGCTCCTTATAATGACGGCGTGGCAATTTTCACTTTGGTAAAGGGAGGGTTGATGTATGAGGCCTCTGTAGGAGGACAAAAGTTTGAGGTTAAAGAATGGAAAAACTAAATCAATTACGAATTACGAATTACGGATTACGAATTGCCAGAGAGCCTTAATTCGTAATCCGTAATTCTCAATCACTCTCCCGGATGGTAACGAGATTGTGCCCTTTTTTCCACGTCTTCTTTATAGAACGCAACCTCCTTAAATTGAGCGGTGACATATCTTTGTGCCTGGTCAAAAAAATGAGGTGAATCGGGGTCTCCACTCTGGCCCCCAGCCAAGAGACTTTTTGCCTTCACTTTTTCACCGAATTCTACCACCGCAACAAAACTGTTGCCCCTGATACCATACAGTTTATGGTTGCGATCTGCACGGTTGTTTCCGTAGGCTGCCAGTGCACCCCAGTTTCCAGACGCCATACCGACGGGTAGGCTTGGTTTATCATCATCGAATTCTGGTTCAATTTTCCCGCTTAACCGCTGAAATCTGTTGATATCACCCCAGGATATTTCCCAGGTTCCATACCGATTCTCCATCTCTCGTATCGCTTTCCGGAATAGATCTAAACGTTCCCGGAATGGAGCTTCAGTACCAAAATAATTCAACCGCTCCATCGGCTTTTTGTCATATACTGCAGGTGACTGTCCTTCCTGGTAACACCTGATGCCATAAAAATGCGCAAGTGACATGGCTACAGATTCTGAGCTGACCTTGAAATCCCACTTTCTCAGGGTTTCAATGGCATCCTTTAGATCCGGCTTCTGACCGGGATTAAAGATCTTACTCTTGACAAGTTGATTGACCTGGCTTACGATCCTTATCTACCGGGATTCGAAACGTTAATTCCCGGCCTGATTGAGGCTTATTTTCAGGACCCGGACCCGGATCTAAAGGATGCCATTGAAACCCTGAGAAAGTGGGATTTCAAGGTCAGCTCAG
>BQJT01000136.1 GCA_021604845.1 Cyclobacteriaceae bacterium | reverse complement strand
AGGTATTTGTGATCCCGGGATTTGGACTGGCGGGAGTTTCCGGGTTGATCCTTACTATTGGAGGTCTTTCACTGGTTATGATTAATAACGATGTTTTCGACTTCTCGTTTGTACCTTCCGATGAAATATTTATAGCGGTTTTTACTACTTTAATAGGTTTGTTGGGAGCGGTGGTACTTATGTTTATCGGCGGAGTTGGTTTTACTGAAAGTAAATTCTTCAAAAGAGTAGCCCTGGTAGATGTGCAGGATACCAAGCAGGGATATACTTCAAATTTCCATGCAAGATCTTACCTGGGAGAAAAAGGACTGGCTTTTACCGTTTTAAGACCGAGTGGAAAAGTGCAAATTGGAGATGATGTTTTAGATGCTTATACCAGAGGTGAATTTATTGATGAAGGTGAAAGCATCCAGGTTATTGCCGAAGAAGGTACTTCGCTCAAGGTGAAGAAGATAATAGAATGAATGTTATCGGAATTATTCCTGTAAGATTTAAGTCTACCCGATTTCCAGGTAAACCAATGGTTGATATCAACGGTAAATCAATGGTACAACGGGTTTATGAACAAGCAAGCAAGGCCTCCGGTCTGGATAAAGTACTGATTGCCACCGATGAGGATTTAATTTACCGCCATATACAAGAATTTGGCGGAAACGTATGCATGACCCGCACAGACCATCCCAGCGGTACTGACCGCTGTAAAGAAGCTCTGGAGCAGGAGGCTCAGGAATATAACTTCGTGGTTAACATTCAGGGTGATGAGCCGTTTATTGATCCAAGGCAAATTGACGAATTGATTAACGGGCTGGACAGTGATGTGCAAATCGCCACTCAGGCTAAGGTCATTGAACAGTCAAATCAAATATTTGATCCTAACTGCGTAAAGGTGATTATAGACCCATCAGGCAATGCAATCTATTTTAGTCGCACCGCAGTTCCACATCTTCGAAATCATCCACAACATTTGTGGACACGCCATTTTAAATATCATCAGCATATTGGCATCTATGCTTATCGTTCTGATATACTACAACAAATTACTCATTTACCTGTATCCCCGCTGGAACAGGCGGAAGGGCTTGAACAACTCAGATGGATAGAGAATTCGTATAACATCCGGGTGATGATCACTACCTACCAGGCACACGGCATTGATACTCCGGAGGATCTGGAGAAAGTCCTGGCTACCAACCGATTTTAAAATAAAGAAGAGGCTATCTTATAAACAGGTTCTGCTTTGCCCATTGAATAGAAATGCAGACAGGGAACTCCGAATTCCATCAGTTCTTTAGCTTGCTGAATCGCCCATTCAACTCCTACTTCTCTTACTTGCTCATTGGTTTTACATTTCTCGATTTCGTCGGATAACGCTTCCGGTATATCGATATGAAAAATTCTTGGGAGAATGGTGTTTTGCCGCTTAATTGTGATCGGTTTTAACCCTGGTATGATCGGCACTTCTATTCCTACTTCACGACATTTTTTCACAAAGTCGAAATATTTTTGATTGTCGTAGAACATTTGGGTAACTACATACTCTGCACCCAACTCCACTTTACGCTTCAAATAATGGAGATCAAATTTTAAATTCGGAGCTTCGAAGTGCTTCTCAGGATAACCTGCCACTCCAATACAGAAATTAGTGTGATTGGCATTTAATAACGCTTCGTCCAGATACTGGCCCTGGTTCATTTTTACTACCTGATCCACCAGTTCTATGGCATAATTATGGCCAAGTTCCTCAGCCCTAAAAACCCCTTCTGACTTGATTGCATCACCCCGGATCAACAATACATTGTGGATATCTAAAAAATTCAGATCTATAAGCGCATTTTCTGTTTCCTCTTTGGTAAATCCGCCACATATGATGTGCGGTACTGGATCTACACTGTATTTATTTTTGATAGCAGAACAAATACCTACTGTTCCGGGTCGCTTCTTTATTGACCTTTTTTCCAGTAGCCCGTTTCCCCTGTCCTTATATACAAACTCTTCCCGGTGGTAGGTGACGTCAACAAAAGGAGGATTGAATTCCATCAGAGGATCCAGATGTTCAAAAAGACTTTGAATTCCTTGCCCCTTCAGTGGCGGTAATATCTCAATACTGAACAGGGTCTTTTTAGCATTTTTTAAATGATCAACTATTTTCATTTGAAACTGTTATGCATTATAATTCAAATTCGGCTTCAGCCATTTCTCAGCAACCTCTGTTGAAATTCCTTTTCTAATTGCATAGTCAACAACCTGATCCTTACCAATTTTGCCGAGACCAAAATAACGGCTTTCAGGGTTGCCGATGTAGTAACCGCTTACCGCGGCAGCCGGGTACATAGCAAATGATTCCGTCAGGGTTATCCCGGATTTTTGCTCTGCATTGATCAATTCGAAAAGTGTTCTCTTTTCGGTATGGTCGGGGCATGCAGGATATCCAGGTGCCGGCCGGATACCTCGATATTTTTCATCAATTAACATTTGATTGTTGTAGGCTTCATCCGGTGCATAACCCCATAATTCCTTTCGTACTTTCTCATGCATTAACTCTGCCAGCCCCTCGGCAAGTCTGTCCGCTATTGCCTTCACCATGATGCTGTTATAATCATCGTGCTGGGCCTGATATTTTGCTAAGAGGTCTTCGATTCCCAGACCTGCGGTTACTGCGAAGAACCCCAGATAGTCCTCGTATTCAATGGTTTCAGGAGCAATAAAATCGGCTAAACAAAAATTTGGCAGCCCCCTGGCTTTCTTACCCTGCTGTCTTAAAAAGTGCACCGTCTCCCGTAGTTCTTTTCTATCTGCATCCTGGTATATCAGTACATCATCTCCCCTGCTGGCAGCCGGGAAAATACCCACCACTGCCGATGCCCGTAATGATTGCTCTCTTACTAAAGAATCCAGTATTTGATTTGCGTCTTTATAGAGTTTGGAGGCCTCGCTGCCAACAATCCCGTCTTTAAGAATTGCGGGAAATTTCCCTTTCAGCATCCAGGTTTGGAAGAACGGAGTCCAGTCAATATAGTCCCTGATCTCCTCCAACGGGTAGTTTTGGTAAACTTTAGTTCCGATTAATTTTGGTTTATAACTTTTTTGAGTGTTCCAGTCCACCTTAAACCCATTTTCCCTGGCTTCCGCTATTTTAAGGTATTGTTTTTGACTGGTTCTGGCAGCGTGCGACACTCTTAAATCAGTGTATTCTTGTTTTGTTTTATGATGTAACTTTTGGTTTTGCCCCCCCTTTAGCGCACTCACTGCAGGCACACTTCTGCTGGCATCCAGCACATGTAGCACCGTTCCACTATACTCCGGGTCAATTTTAACTGCGGTATGTAATCTGCTGGTAGTTGCGCCACCAATTAACAGCGGCATTTTCATCGATGTTCGCTCCATTTCCTTCGCTACATAAACCATTTCATCCAATGATGGGGTGATTAAACCACTTAAACCGATCATGTCCACCTGCTGCTCAACGGCAGTCTGGAGAATTTTATCAGCTGGTACCATAACCCCCAAATCAATAATTTCATATCCATTACAGGCAAGCACCACACCGACGATGTTTTTCCCGATGTCATGCACATCACCTTTAACGGTGGCTAGCAATATCCGGCAGTTATTCCTTACGGTATTTTTTTGTCGCTCAGCTTCCATGTACGGTTCCAGGTAGGCCACTGACTTCTTCATCACCCGGGCACTTTTGACCACTTGTGGTAAAAACATTTTACCAGATCCAAACAGATCTCCCACTACATTCATCCCGTCCATTAGGGGTCCCTCTATAACCTTAATCGGCTGCTGATACTTTTCAAGTGCTTCAGCAGTATCCTCGTCGACAAAGTCTATTATTCCTTTTATCAGAGCATGGGATAGTCGATCCTCAACCGAAGCGTTCCTCCACTCCTGGACGTCTTCCGTCTTGATAACATCACTTTTAACGTACTCGGCTAACTCCAAAAGTCGCTCAGTAGCATCATCCCTGCGGTCAAGCAGCACATCTTCTACCCGATCCAATAAGTCCTTGGGAATATCATCATACACCTCAAGCATGGTTGGATTCACGATTCCCATGTTCATACCGTGTTGTATGGCATGATAAAGGAATGCAGAATGCATGGCCTCTCGTACTTTATTGTTACCCCTGAAAGAAAAAGAGACGTTGCTTACGCCGCCGCTTACCTGGGCACCGGGTAGATTCTCACGAATCCATTTAGTGGCAAGAAAATAGTCAAGTGCATTTTTTCGGTGTTCTTCAATCCCGGTAGCTACCGGAAAGACATTAGGATCGAATATGATATCCTGTGGATTGAAATTTAATTTATCCACCAGCAACCGGTAAGACCGCTCGCATATTTCCACCCTTCGATCATAGTTATCTGCCTGGCCATCTTTATCGAATGCCATAACTACCACTGCCGCTCCAAAGGCTTTAACGGTTGAGGCCTGCTGTAAAAATGTCTGCTCACCCTCTTTCAGGCTGATTGAATTGACCACACCCTTGCCCTGTAAACACTTCAGTCCTGCCTCGATGATCTCCCATTTTGAGGAATCGATCATGATGGGGATCCTGGAAATCTCAGGTTCTGAAGCGATCATATTCAAAAAAGTAACCATGGCTTTTTTACCATCAATCATGGCTTCATCCATGTTTACATCCAGAATCTGGGCTCCACCTCTAACCTGATCCAGAGCTACTGATAGTGCTTCTTCATAGTTTTCCTCCTTGATAAGTCTTAAAAACCGTCGAGACCCGGTTACGTTAGTGCGTTCCCCAATATTCACGAAATTCACATCCGGTGTAACGATCAGGGGCTCCAGTCCGCTGAGTTTCAGATAAGGTATATCTTTAAGGTTATTATTCATACAAGTTGATGCAAATGACGGGGTGAATACTTTTTTGCGAGATTTGACATTCTTTCTATATGCGCAGGAGTAGTTCCACAACAGCCACCCACTATATTGATCATACCCTCTTTCAGAAATTCTTCAATTTGATCTGCCATTTGCTCCGGTGACTGGTCATAATTGCCGAACTCATTGGGAAGGCCCGCGTTGGGATGTACGCTTACGAAATAGGGTGCTTTATCCGCCAGAACCTGCAAATAGGGTCGCAACTGAGCAGCCCCTAAAGCGCAATTCAAACCGATACTGGTAATGGGGGCGTGTGAAACCGATATCAAAAATGCTTCGGTAGTTTGTCCCGATAATGTCCGGCCACTGGCATCAGTGATGGTGGCTGATACCATCAATGGTATTTCACCACATGCGGGTATGCTTTGGATGGCAAAAAGTGCTGCTTTGGCATTTAAAGTATCAAAAATGGTTTCAACCAACAGCAGGTCTACGCCTGCTTCCACCAGGGCAAGGGTTTGTTCGGTATAGGCCGCTACCAGATCATCGAAGCAAACACTGCGAAAACCAGGGTTGTTCACATCGGGTGAGATTGATGCAGTACGATTTGTTGGTCCCAGTGAGCCAGCTACAAAACGGGGCTTTTGCGGGTCCTTTTCGGTGAATTCCTGAGCAACCTCCTTTGCCAGTTTGGCAGCAGAGAAGTTTATTTCGTGCACCAGATGCTGGGTGTTATAATCTGCCTGAGATATGCTGGTACTATTAAAAGTATTGGTTTCAATTATATCGGCACCTGCCTCCAGGAAATCCCGGTGTATTTCCCGGATCAGATCTGGGCGGGTAATTGACAACAGGTCATTATTACCCATGAGGTCCTGCGAATGGTCCTTAAAGCGAGCACCGTGATAGTCTTCCGCAGTAAGGCCGTAAGACTGAATACTGGTACCCATGGCACCATCCAGTACCAGAATTCTCTCATTTAATAAAGTTTCAATTTTTCCTTTCATGGACTTCTGATTTAAACTTATCCAGAAAGGGTATGGGTAGATACTCATCTAGCCTGCATTCGCAGTGGGAATTAGCACCACATCCTATTTGTGTTGGACAGGTTGCTAAGACATCATCGGGCCCAGTCCCTCAATCTTTCTTGATAAGTTGCGGACTAAGTTAATAACATTTTTTTTAATGACCTATTGATAGGAAGTAATTGGGTATTTCTAGAACAGTTTGGCGCTCATTACCTCCTCCGGTGTAACCTTGAAAAACTCCTGATGTATATTAAACTTTGGCTCACCATCTGCCTGTTTGACCACATATCTACCATCTTCGAGCATGGTATACGAATTGTGATTGTCTTTCAAACAGTAAGCCAGAATATTAATAGCTTCCTGCTTTAGCCGTTCATCGCTGATGAGGAACAGGGATTCCAACCGCCTGTCAAAGCTGCGAACCATGATATCAGCGCTTCCTCCGTATACCTTGGGATCGTTATTATTATGGAAATAATATATCCTGGAATGTTCCAGGTAATTGCCCACTATAGAATAAACCTCGATGTTATCACTCAAACCGATCCTTCCCGGTCTTAAGCAACATATTCCTCGGACAATCAACTTAATGGGTACACCCTGCTGAGATGCTTCATATAAGGCATCAATCACTTCCTGGTCCTGGATAGAATTGATTTTAATTACCACCCCGCTGGGTCGTCCCTTCCTGGCATTTTGGCTTTCAACTGCCAGCAGATCAATCAACTTATTACGCATTTCTGTAGGAGCAGTAATTAACCGTTGATAGGACTTTGGACTCGAATGACCGGTTATTACATTAAAGAATTCTGATACATCCTGAGCATAAACCTCGTTGGTGCTCATAATACCAATATCAGAATAGATTTTGGAAGTATCTTCATTGTAGTTTCCACTGCCCATATGTACATAACTGGTAATCTGCCGCCCCTGCTTCCTCACAATGAGCAGAAGCTTGGTATGGGTCTTATAGCGACTGATGCCATAAATAACGAAACAGCCCGCTTTCTGTAGCAGTTGGGCTTGTTTCATATTATTCTCTTCATCGAACCTGGCCTTAACTTCAAATAATACAGAAACGTGCTTTCCGTTCTCGGCTGCATTATTCAATGCCTTAATTATTCTGGATTCCTTAGCCAAACGGTAGACAGTTAGTTTAATTAGCAGTACGTCAGGATCTTCAGAAGCCTTTTCTATAAGGTGAATTAATGGTTCAATGCTGTTATAAGGGCTATGCAGCAGTATGTCCTTACTTTTCAAGACCTCAAAAATGTCACTGGTGTCTAATTCAGGGTAGCTTAGTGGTTTTATTGGTTCCGGTGGTGCCGGCACACGGTCATTAAAGTGCCTATGTCCTACAATTTGCCAAAATCGTGTAAAGTCAAAGATGCTCTCATCAGGTACCCAGAATATATTATTTTCGTCCAGGTCCCAGCGACTCTTCAATAATCTTAGCACCCACTTATTGCTGCTGGCAGACATTTCTATTCTTACCACCCGACCTGTTTTCCTGGTTTTCAGCTTACGCTTCATTTCTTCCAGGAAATTAGCCTCAATATCATCGCTTTCTTCAACAGAAAAATCACCATTACGGGTAAGCCGAAACAGGCACATTCCTTGTATGTCCACATTGCGAAATAACCATTCCATATATTTACCCACTATATCCTCGATAGGGACAAATATTAAATGATCATTGTCCATGATCTCGTAGAACTTCGGCAGATTCGGCGGTATCTGTACAAAGGAAATCTTTCGGTTGAATTTCTCTCTTTTGCCCACAGCAATCATATCTCCGGGGCTTTTGGTAACTACGCCAAAAGTTGCCACATTATTCATAAGCACGGGGAAGGTATGATATGAGTCATACGCCATCGGCGTGAGCATAGGGTAAATAGTCTTCTCGAAATACTTGCGAACGGTGGTTTTGTGTTCTTCGGTCAGTTCATCGACCTTTTTAATTCTGAATCCATTGGAATCAAATAACGGCTTTAATTCATTGGAGTAATAATCATTGACACTTTGAAAAAATGCTTTACTTTCCTTCAGCAGTTTTTCCCGGAAAGGCACTTCCCTTAGGCCAGAATAGTCAATTCGCCTGCGCCCGTAATCAAGGTAATTATACAATGAACCAACCCGGATCATGAAAAACTCATCGAGGTTGGAAGCGGTAATGGCCATGAATTTCATGCGCTCGAAGAGGGACCTGTTCTTCTTTTTTGCCTGATCCAGTACCCGGTTATTGAAATTCAGCCAACTGAGGTCACGACTTACATAATCACTTTTTTCTACGTAAGAATTTGCCTTGAAGGCCCCGCCGAAAAATCTCGATACATTTTTATCCTGAACCAGCATAAATTCGCAATACTATCAATCAAATGTCAACATTGGCATATTTCGCATTCTTCTCTATAAATTCACGGCGTGGCGCAACTTCGTCTCCCATCAGCATGGAAAAGAGATGATCGGCCTCTGCGGCGGATTCAATGGTCACTTTCTTCAAACTTCTGGTCTCCGGATCCATAGTGGTGGTCCACAGTTGTTCGGGGTTCATTTCGCCAAGGCCTTTATATCTTTGCAGGCTTACTGCATCCTCTTTTCCATCAGGGGCAAGCTCCTTGGTAATACGAATTCTTTCATCTTCGGTCCAGCAATATCGTTCCTGTTTGCCTCTCTTAAGCAGATACAATGGCGGCAACGCAATATACAGATACCCTTTTTCGATTAATTCATGCATATACCTGAAAAAGAAAGTAAGAATTAATGTGCGTATATGGCTGCCATCCACATCAGCATCGGTCATGATTATGATCTTGTGATATCGCAGTTTTACGGTGTTCAGCGCTTTTTCGTCCTCTTCTGTTCCAAAACTCACTCCAAGCGCAGTAATCATATTTTTTATTTCTTCATTCTCATAGATCCTGTGCTCCTGTGCCTTTTCCACATTGAGTATCTTACCCCTTAGCGGCAGAATTGCCTGAAAATTCCGGTCACGTCCCTGCTTGGCAGATCCCCCGGCAGAATCTCCCTCCACCAGGTACAATTCACAGACAGTAGGGTCTGAATCTGAGCAATCTGCCAATTTTCCCGGAAGGCCGGTTCCTGTTAGGACGTTCTTCCTCTGGACCATTTCCCGGGCTTTTCTGGCGGCATGCCTTGCCTGAGCAGCAAGTATTACCTTGCTAACTATTTGTTTGGCCTGCTTTGGGTTCTCCTCAAGATAATATTGAAGCATTTCACTCACCGTAGTGTCTACCGCTCCCATTGCCTCTGAATTACCAAGCTTTGTCTTCGTTTGCCCTTCAAATTGAGGTTCCTGCACCTTAACGGAAATTACTGCGGTTAGACCCTCTCTGAAATCATCTCCGCTTATTTCTACCTTCACTTTGTCCAATAGTCCGGACCGGTCGGCGTAGGCCTTCAAAGTACGGGTAAGTGCCCTGCGGAAACCAGCGACATGGGTACCCCCTTCGATGGTACTAATGTTGTTTACGTATGAAATAACATTCTCAGTATATGAAGTGTTGTAGTTTAAAGCTACTTGCACCGGAAAGCCATTCTTCTCACCCTCTATGTAAACCGGATTTGGAATCAGACTTTCCCTGGTTGAATCCAGGTACTCTACAAATTCTACCAGACCACCCTCCGAATAAAAAGCGTCTTCCTGGAAATTTCCCTCTTCATCTGCCTCTCTGAGGTCTTTGAGGTTGATTCTTATTCCGGCATTCAGATAAGACAATTCCCGCAGTCTGGATGCAATGGTATCGTAATTATATTCTCTGACGTTGAAAATCGTGTAGTCCGGCACAAAGTGTACTTTGGTTCCGGTAAGCTCGGTGGTACCAATTTCTTTTACCGGGTATTTCGGGACACCCTGGCTATACTCCTGCTGATAGGTTTTTCCATTACGGTTGACTGTTACTATCAATTGGGAGGACAGGGCGTTGACACAGCTTACACCCACACCATGCAAACCGCCTGAAACCTTGTAAGTATCTTTATCGAATTTGCCACCGGCATGCAGCACTGTCATTACCACCTCCAATGCGGAGCGCTTTTCCTTCGGGTGAATATCGGTGGGAATCCCCCGCCCATCATCTTCCACGGTGATACTGTTATCTTCGTTGATGATAACATTGATTTCCGAACAGTACCCTGCAAGGGCTTCGTCAATACTGTTGTCGACCACTTCCCAGACCATGTGATGTAAGCCTTTAAGGCCAATATCACCAATATACATCGCGGGTCTTTTGCGTACGGCTTCAAGGCCTTCCAGTACCTGGATATTATCTGCTGAATAATTTGATTTATCTTTCTTTTTTGCTTCGCTCATAACTTCGTTTCAAAGCACAAAAATACGCATTTTTAACGACTATATTAACCCATTCATTGGAAGAAACTGAGGTTTTTCACCCGGTAAATTAAGGGATCTTTACACCAGGCCAGATAGTAGATAACTATTGCTGGCAAGCATCACCAGGGTGCAGTCTTCCTGATAGTGTATTCCCGCCTGATCCAACAATTTATAGAATTCCGGATTCTCACTCCCAGGATTAAAAATTATCCTGTTTGGCCTGAGGTCCAGGATATACTGGTACCATGATTGCTGATTGCGCGGATTGAGATACATGGTGATGGTATGAATATCCTGGTGGATGGTTTTTTTGTTTAGGTCTGTTATTATTTGTCCGCCAATAGTCCCGGGATTTATTCCGGTAGGTATTACTTCAATCCCTGATTGCTGAAGTCTCAGGGTTGCGATATTGGAGTATCTGTAATTGTTGGGGCTTGCACCAAAAACCAGGGTCTTCATTTTGAAGGGTTTTTAATTAGCTTGAACGCTGCCTGTGCGCAATTGACCCCGTCAATTGCTGCTGACATTATTCCACCTGCATACCCAGCTCCCTCTCCACAGGGTATCAGGCCCTGGATCCGTATATGCTGCAGCGAAACCGGATCCCTGGGAATCTTAACCGGGGAAGAAGTACGGCTTTCCACCCCTAAAAGTATGGCTTCATTGGTGAGGTAACCTCTCATCTTTTTCCCAAACATCCTAAAACCCTCTTTAATTCCATGGTAAATCTGTTCTGGTAATAGTTCCTGCATATTCTGTGCGCTTACTCCTGGCTGGTATGATGTTTCAGGCAGATCATTCGATGGCACTCCTTTTATAAAATCCATGAGTCGCTGTGCCGGTGCAGTTTGATTACCCCCCGCCATAACACAAGCGGTCTGCTCCAGAAATTTTTGAAAGTGCATTCCTGCCAGAGGACCAAAATCTGAATATTTTACATAATCATTTTGGGAAATTGAAACCACAATGCCTGAGTTGGCAAACCGAGAATCTCTTCTTGAGGGACTCATTCCGTTAACTACCACTTCACCCGGGCTGGTAGCCGCAGGCACAATAAATCCACCCGGACACATGCAGAATGAGAATACGCCACCAGAGCGGTGGGTTTTCAGCTTGTGCGAAAGGGAATAGGCTGCCGCCGGAAGCGGCCCACGGTCACAGCCATGATATTGGATCTTATCGATTATTGCCTGTGGATGCTCCACTCTCACTCCTAAAGCAAAGGGTTTTGCTTCTAGTTCAACGCCCAGATCATTGAGCAGGGAGTAAATGTCCCTGGCGCTATGACCGGTTGCCAGGATCGTCGCCTCAGCTACATATTTTTGACCAGTACGGTCAGTTACTCCAGCAAGTTTGTCACCGCTAATAAGCAAACCCGTCACCGTAGTATTGAAATGAATTTCACCACCACAGTCTAAAATAGATTCACGAAGCTGTTCCACCACTTTAGGTAATTTATTGGTGCCGATGTGTGGATGGGCATCCACCAGTATATCCCCGGGTGCCCCGTGACTGACCAAAATTTCAAGAATTTCTTTGGTATTCCCCCGTTTTGTGGAGCGGGTATAAAGTTTTCCATCAGAATAAGTGCCTGCACCGCCTTCACCAAAACAATAATTGGAATCAGGATTGACCACATGATGCTTGTTTATGGATACCAGGTCTCGTCTTCTGGACCTTACGTCTTTACCTCTTTCAAGTATTATCGGTTTAGCGCCCGCTTCTATTAGTTTCAATGCAGCAAACAATCCCGCAGGTCCAGCTCCTACAATGATTACCGGAGGGCAGTCAGCAACCTGCTGCAGTTTCTGCTTATAGTCAGGTATTTCAGGCGGTAACTCATCAAGATAGACATCTATATTCATTGGAACCATTACTGGTGCCTTACGTGCATCTATGGATCGTCTAGCTATCCTGTAATTAAACTGCGAGTCCCTGGAGAAACCCAGATGTTTACTGATGAATGCTTCTAACTTAATCGGATCAAAGGCAACTTCAGGTTTTACCTTGATATTGATGGTTTTTCTCATGTTTGATCAGCCAACTTAAGCATTATCTGGCTTCCAACATATATCCGATGTTAACTCCGAAACGAAATGGAATACTAAGTTCATCGGTATCAATGCCATCAAAAACTTGATCGAACTCCTCATGAACCGGATAATCCCGGTCAAAATCGCGGTATCCGATTCCTAGTCCTATAAATGCATCTATGGTTATCCCGGTTCCTCCAGCGTCCTTAATGAATCTGTAACCTGCAAGAAGTGAGTATTCGAATTTTTTCTCCGAGGCACCGATTACTGACCCGTTTACCACATTGACGGAATCAATAATATTTGCAAAATGATCTATGGTACTAAACCTGATCTCATGACCGAAATAAAACATTCCAAGGCGTCGATCCGGGCTGTAGAGTTTCTGTCTGAGAGCCAATGAGTAACCCCGGTCATAAACTTCGTTGATCTTAATATTGCCATCGCTGGTAAAAAACGGATCCCGAATAATACTGTACTGTAACTCATAACCAAGTCTTTCCTGCAAGTAATACTCCACGGTAAACGGGATACTTCCAAATGCCATAGATACCGGATTAAATCCTACTATAATGCCCCTGAATTCATTTACCTGCGGCCGAAAATATCGAATTCTTTTTTTCTTAAATAAATACTGAGGTTTTTCATACGCCACTCTGTTAGTGTCAAGAGTAGCCAGATTATCTTCAATTACCCTGAATACCGGCTTATTATCTTCATAATATGTTTTGTAAT
>BQJT01000135.1 GCA_021604845.1 Cyclobacteriaceae bacterium | reverse complement strand
ATTATTTACCGGTTTATTATGACAATCACCTGGGCTTTGTTTCCAGATTGATGGCTTTCACCCGTTTTGCCTGGCTGGCCTATAACAAGGCCTTGACCATTGATGGAATAGACCTTTGTTATGCCATTTCTACCCCGCTGACCGTTGGTTGGGTCGCCAGAAAATTAAAATCAGTGCGAAATATACCTTATGTCTTTGAGGTGGGTGACCTGTGGCCCGAAGCACCGGTACAGATGGGAGTGCTTAAAACCCGGTTACTGATAAAAGCCGCCAGAAGATTTGAAAAAGGCATCTATGATAATGCCGAAGGGTTGGTGGCACTGTCTCCGGGAATAAAAAACGGTATTTTAAAATCTACCACCCTCAGCAAAGTGACTGTTATTCCCAACATGTCGGATTGCAGATACTACCAATTAGAACCAAAGGATGCCCGGTTGCAATCAAAATTTGGAGTTTCAAAAAAATTGGTTGTTACTTATTTTGGGGCAGCTGGCAGGGCTAATCATTTGGAATACCTGGTGGAAGCGGCTAAATATGCAAAACATACAAACAGCCGTCTTCACTTTCTGATAGTTGCATACGGTTCCGAGTTAAGCAGAATTAAAAAACTTGCCCGGTCTTATGAACTTAATAATCTGGATTTTCTAGAGTATCGGAACCGGGATGCCTTAAGACAGGTGCTGAATGTTACGGATGTGGTCTACGTATCATATGCCGATATCCCTGTTTTAGCCACCGGCAGCCCTAACAAATTTTTTGATGGCCTGGCGGCCGGTAAACTAATGGTGGTTAACTTTAAAGGCTGGCTGAAGCATATCGCGGAACAACACCACTTCGGGTACTATGTAGATCCTGAAAAACCTGAAATGCTGACTGAGTTATTAACTCCTCTTGAGCAAAACCGGGAGGAACTGCTAAAATACCAAAATAATGCCCGGTTGATTGCAGAAACTTTCTTTTCAAGGGGCTTAGCGGTGCAAAAGCTTTTAAAATTTCTCAGCCGGGAAGATCAACCTGCGGTTACAGAGCCTGAGGTTTATACTTTGACTGCATAAATATTTGAGGAGCGTCGGAATTGCTCATTAATTCGGTTAAAGAAACCGGTTGCTGTTCCATAAACTGATCTACAATTTGCCAACCGAGCCATTCACCAATACGTCCGGGACATTTGTTGCCAATTTCCAGCGTTTTTGGTCTTTCATCCATGTACTTCTTCTTGATAAAATGGCTGGACTCATAAAGAAGTTGGTTTTCCACGAAGTGCGCCCATATTACATCCTGGTTGTCAGTTGCATCAAGAATTTCCTGGGTTGAATAGCCGATAAGCAGGCTGTCCGGTGTACCTGGTAGAATCTGTTGGGTGAAGTAATACGCTTTTCCATAATAAACCATCTCAGCCAGCATGGTCTTGTCCTCCATCTCTGTATTATTCATGGTAGATGACATCAACAGTATTATTGAAGGAACGATGTATTCCGGTCTGTACCTTTTCAAAATATACTTTGGAAATTCCAGTGGACGATATGTAGCCCCTTCGCCCAGGTAATAATCAAGTCCAATAATTATCACACTGTCCGAAACGAATAAGTCATTCCCCGCAAAGCCGGTAACCGCAGTGTATAATTTTGGTATTTTCGTTGCAGGATAATAATGCAACAGGTATTTAAATGCCTGCTCCAATTCAAGCCTAAGTTGATCTACATTACCAAAAACCGTATTGATTTCCTGTTGAATTACCTGGCTTGCCGGATTGCTGACAAACCCGTTCAGGTAATTAACCGCCATACTATCATGAGGATATTGATCCACATGAAGAAATTCTTCGCTGAAAATCGGATGATCCTCCAGGAAGCCGGCAATTTCTTCTTTGTCCTTTAGCTTGAACAGTTGCTGATCTAACCTTTCAATTTTTACTGAAACCTCCAGATGATCTACATTGGGTGATTCCCTTATTCCATTGTCACAGCTCGCCACCAAAAATGCCAGTACTGACCAGGCAGCAATTGTAAAAAGGTTATGGTTGTATACCGTTGATCTGTTGATCATAAACCCAGGTGGTTAGGGTTTAGATTCCAACTGAATCTCTTCCCCTTCCTTGTTCATGAATTTGAAATTTGTAATTGCCAATGAGGAATCCTGTTCCACACCGATCCATTGGTTATACTTAAAGAACCACTTCATTTTCTGATTGATGATTCCCTTGGTAAAGTAAGCATACAAATAGGGATGGACGGTAAGGGTAACACTTCTTTCATTCTGTTTAAGCAGCAGATGCTCGAGGCTTTCCTCCACCTGATCGGATACCAGAATGGATGCACTAATCTTTCCGCTGCCACTACAGGTTGGACAGGTCTCCTTGGTAGTGATATTCAGTTCCGGTCGTACCCGTTGACGGGTAATCTGCATTAGACCAAATTTGGTAAGAGGCAGGATTGTGAACTTTGACCGATCATCCTGCATGAATTCCTTAATCTTTCTGAAAAGGAGTTTCTTGTTCTCCGTTTTCCTCATATCGATAAAATCGATCACAATGATCCCACCCATGTCCCGTAAACGAAGCTGTCTGGCTATTTCTTTGGCCGCGTACAGGTTTACGTTAAGAGCGGTGGTTTCCTGGTCCGACTCTGCATTGGATTTATTACCGCTGTTTACATCAATCACATGCAATGCCTCAGTGTGCTCAATCACCAGGTAGCCGCCACCGGCCACACTTACGGTCTGACCAAACAGGGACTTCAGTTGTTTTTCTATGCCATAGCTCTCAAATAATTTGGCCTTTCCGTTGTAACGTTTTACAATTTTGGACTTTTCCGGAGCTATATTGTCAATAAACTGCTTTACTTCATTGAATATTTTCTGATCATCGGTTACAATAGAGTCGAAGGACTCATTAAGCACATCCCGAAGTATGGATGAGGCCCGGTTCATTTCACCGATAATTTTGTTTCTGGGTTTTGCAGTTTTAAGTTTTTTTATCCCCTCATTCCAGCTGTTTACCAGATTACGCAAATCTCGGTCAAGGGCAGCAACCTCCTTACCTGCTGCTACAGTGCGAATGATTATTCCGAAATTTTCCGGCTTGATGGATGAGAGAAGTCTTTCCAACCTCCTTCGTTCTGATGCATCAGCAATCTTTTTGCTGATACTGACGGTATTGGCGAAAGGTACCAGTATCAGGTATCTTCCGGCAATGGATAACTCGCAGGATAGTCGGGGGCCCTTTGTAGAAATAGGTTCTTTTACAACCTGTACCAGAATTTGCTGATTTCTCGAAAGGACCTGATCGATTTTACCCAGTTTATTAATATCTGGAAGTATCTTAAATCGATCAAGTTTTGCGGATGCGTTTCTATTTTTTTGTACGAATTTGCTGTACTTATTAAGAGAACTTACTTTAGGACCTAGGTCCAAATAGTGCAAAAATGCATCCTTTTCGTATCCAATATCAATAAAAGCGGCATTTAATCCGGGAACTACTTTCTTAACCGTTCCAAGGTAAATATCTCCAACAGTAAATTGGCTGCCGCCTTCATCATAATGAAATTCAACAAGGTTCTTATCTTTTAATAGGGCTATTCGACATCCGTTCTGAGTAGAATTTATTACTAAATTATTACTCAAGATTTTATAGATTTAAATTGTTTGAATCAGATGCAATAGCAGAAAAAGTAAAATTCAATTACTTCTTCTTGTGTCGATTCTTTCTCAATCGCTTTTTCCTTTTATGGGTGGCGATTTTATGTCGTTTTCTTTTCTTACCGCAAGGCATAATTAATTTTTTTTCCCGTAAAACGGGGTAAATAATATTATTATTTTAATTTCTCCAGGTACTCATCAATTGTGACTTGTACTTCCGGATCGGTATCCATAGTTTTAACCAGCTCAAATTGCTCTTTTGCCTTCGCCAGGTCACCGTTTTCACTGTAGCTTACACCCAGATAAAATTGTCCCTCCAGGTTTTCCGGATGACTTTTAGTAAGCGCTTCAAACCGGTTCACTGCTTTATCGAACTGTTGCGATTGAAGAGAAAGTAATCCCAAATTATACAATCCCAACTCATTTTCCGGGTCCTGCTCCACCACTTCCCTAAGCAAAAGTACCGCCTGCATGGGTTGGCTCGGCAAAAAGGTTAAGGCCATTTTGGCCTTAACATCGTATAAACCCGGATCCGATTCCAGCGCAAGGTTAAAATATTTTCGAACATTCTCTCCCAGTGCCTGCTGTTTCTCCGACTCTACAGCATAGCTGTAAGCTTCAAAATAACTTTCTCCTGCCTTCAGCCATCTTACCAACATTGGGTCCAATTCTGCAGCAACGCCGTAATAAAGAGCCGCACTATCCAGAAAATTTAAACTTGCAAACAAACCACCCAATGAATCTGCAAAGGTAGCACTTTTTTCAGGATTTAAATCAGTATTGAACCCTTCTTTTAAGTTCTCAATGGCCAGTTCCTCAGCCTCAGCCAGTTCCTGGTTGTGTGATTCAATTAATTCCACATCGGTAGTCTCTCCGATAGCACTGGCATTTTCCTGCTGCTCATTGTCAACCACCACCTTTGGCAAAAGGTACAGTAACGCTATCAGCACGAGGGCTGCCGCGGTTAAAATTAGTTTAGGAAGCCACATATTGGTGATTACAAAACTGCAACCGCTATTTGTTCAGGGTTTTTACTTTATCGCTATTCTTGATCTTTTCAATGAATACTTTTGAAGGTTTGAAGCTGGGAATATAATGTTCGTCGATAATTATAGCGGTGTTTCTCGAAATGTTACGGGCTATTTTACGTGCCCTCTTTTTATTTACGAAACTTCCAAATCCTCTTACGTATATATTTTCTCCATTTGACATGGAATTTTTTACAACACTAAAAAAGGCTTCAACGGTAGTGCTTACATCTGCCTTGTCGATTCCTGTCTTTTCTGCTATTTCAGTTATAACATCTGCTTTAGTCACTGCTCTAGATTTAAGTAAAAAAATTCGTTAAAATATTAATGACCAACTAATTTTGGGAAGGCAAAGGTAAATTGTCCCGCCTAATTTTAAAAGCAATTAAAATAAAATTATTGTAATCAACAGGATATAACTTTCTCATTTGGAGTATTTTGGAACCGAATCATTCGCCTATACACTCATATCCTGGTACGATCGGAATCGCCGTGACCTTCCATGGCGCCATACCAGAGACCCCTATAAGATCTGGCTCTCCGAAGTAATTCTTCAACAAACCAGGGTAGCGCAGGGCCTGCCATATTACCAATCGTTTTGTGAACATTTTCCGGAGGTCTCAGACCTTGCAAGTGCTAATGAGCAGCAGATACTACGTTTATGGCAAGGGCTGGGTTATTATTCAAGAGCCCGGAATCTGCTGCGCTGTGCTCAACGGATCGTAGATACCTACGATGGCAAATTTCCTGAGGACTACCAACAGCTGCTTACCTTACCCGGTGTTGGCGACTATACCGCAGCTGCTATTGCTTCCTTTGCCTTTGGGCAATCAGTTCCAGTGGTAGATGGAAATGTTTTTAGGGTGCTGTCAAGAATTCTGGGGTTGCATAATGATATTGCTTTATCCGGAACCAAAAAAGTGTTCAAACAGTATAGTTCCAGACTAATGAATGAAGCACCACCGGATCGTTATAACCAGGCCATTATGGAATTTGGCGCGTTACAATGCACTCCGGTTCGACCTAAATGCCATAGCTGCCCTTTTTCCGCTAATTGCCATGCCTTCCAAACCGGCAATCAGAAACTATTCCCGGTTAAGGGGAACAAGACCAAAGTACGCAATCGATATTTTTACTACTATGTGATCAAATTGGGGCAGAATATTTTGTTAAAAGAACGAACCGGGAAAGATATCTGGAGGGGGCTATATGATTTCTTTTTGCTTGAACCCGGTAATGAAGCTGACCCTTTGGAGCTATTTGCGGTAAATCTACCGAATGTAAAATGGATCGATCAGGTGGAGGTGGGAGAACCGTCGGTGACTTATCGGCACAAACTTTCCCATCAGCTAATTTCTGCACAGTTTATGATTATAGAAACAAACAACACCCAGGTCTTCGAACACTTTAAACAAGAATTTGAATTGAGCGAATTTGAGGTGTCCGATGTGCACCAATTGCCCAAGTCTATTTTGATTGACAATTATTTGAAGGCAGATATATTTTAGTTAAATTTAAATAAATCAATTACTTTCACGGCAAAATTCTAAAGAGCGTATGGCAGGTGTAAACAAAGTTATTCTGATTGGAAATCTGGGAAAAGATCCCGAAGTAAGACATTTGGAGAGTGGAGTAATGGTGGCGAATTTCCCTTTGGCTACTACCGAATCATACCGTGACCGGAATACCGGTGAAAGACGACAGGTAACTGAGTGGCACAACATAGTACTTTGGCGGGGGCTGGCCGAAATAAGTGAAAAATACCTGAATAAAGGTAACCAGGTATATATTGAAGGTAAATTAAGAACCAGGTCCTGGCAGGACCAGGAAGGAAATACCCGTTATACCACGGAGGTAGTTGCAGACAACATGACCATGCTGGGTGGCAGACCTGCTGATAGCACCCAAAATCCTGCACCGGCGGTTGCCCATGAAGAAACTGCATCAACATCATCTAATATCACCGCCATTAGTGATGATTCGGACGACCTGCCGTTTTGATGTTCAACAAACTGATTACCCTTGGAAATATCATCTGACGATCCTTTTCCGGAGTTTTTTTTACTGGCACAAATAATCACCACGGAAGCACTGTACTTTACATTCTATGGAGCTTTATTGGTACTACTACTGATACTTTCAGCAATAATTAGTGGGTCGGAGGTAGCTTTTTTTTCACTTTCCCGGGAGGACATTCTCAAAAGCCGTTATTCATCAATCCCAAGGGAACGAAAACTGGCCCGGTTGCTTGAACAACCAAAGAAACTACTGGCTACAATATTAATTGCTAACAACCTGGTGAATGTGGCGTTTATAACCTTCTCAACCTTTGTGGTATGGAGGATAGTAGGAGCTCAAACTACCGGTGGCCTGGTATTGGTATCCCTTACAGCAACGGCCTCGGCGGCGATCGTTTTTTTCGGGGAAGTGGTTCCGAAAGTGTATGCCAACCACAACAACCTTGGTTTTGCAAAGATGGCTTCCGGATTATTGTCATTTTGTTCGGTAATTTTTCGCCCGGTTTCTTATATGCTGATGTCCATCAGCAGTGTGATCGAATCCAGAATCGAAAGAAAAGGGTATAACTTGTCTGTGAATGATCTTAATCAGGCTCTGGAGTTGACAACTACCACGGAAACCAGCGATGAAGAAAAAGGCATTCTCAAAGGGATTGTCAATTTTGGCACACTTTCCGTAAAACAAGTGATGCGATCGAGGATGGAAATTACCGCAATGGATATTGAAACCAACTTCCTTGATTTAATGGACAAGATCAATAAATGCGGCCATTCGCGAATACCGATATATAGTGAAACCATTGATAAAATTGAAGGGATCCTGTATATCAAGGATCTGCTGTCATACATAGATAAAGGGGAAGATTTTAAGTGGCAAAGACTCTTAAGACCGGGATTTTTTATTCCTGAAAACAAAAAAGTTGATTCATTGCTGAAGGATTTTCAGGAAAAAAGAGTTCATATGGCAATTGTAGTGGATGAATATGGCGGTACCTCTGGTCTCATTACCCTGGAGGACGTTATTGAAGAAATAGTAGGAGAAATAAACGATGAATTTGATGACGATGGAGTGGCGTTCAATAAACTGGATGAGAATACTTTCATTTTTGAAGGAAGAACTTCGCTTAACGACTTTTGTAAAATAGTAGGGCAGGAAGTGAATATTTTCGATCAGGTGAAAGGAGAAAGCGAAAGTTTGGGAGGCTTGTTGTTGGAACTTCATTCAAAACTGCCCAGGGTTGGTGAAAAAATTGCTTTTGATCACTTTGTGTTTACTGTGGTTTCCGTCGACAATAAAAGAATTAAGCGGGTGCGGGTATATTCCAATAGCTCAAAACTAAATCCACAAAAAATAACCAACAATTAGTACATGAGGTTTGCTAAGTATTTTTTAGTCCCCCTGACATTTTTTTTACTGCTTGTCAGTGCCTGTCAGGAAAGTTCTTTTGTGCCAAAACCCAAAGGATACAACCGCATTGAACTTCCTGAGCACCATTACCAATCCATCGATGATTCATTTCCCTACCTGTTTGAGTATTCAAAATACGCAGTAATCAAACCCGATACATCGTGGATGGCGGAACCTTACTGGATACATTTAGTGTATCAGGAACTAGGAGCGGATTTACAACTTACTTACAAAAGTCTGGATCATGACCAGCAGAAGTTGCGAGAACTACTGCAGGATTCCTATAAGCTCACCAGTAAACATCAGATTAAGGCCTACGCAATCGATGAAAGTGTACTGAAAACCCCTAATGGACACACTGCGGTGGTTACTGAACTCAGCGGTGAAGTACCCAGCCAATTCCAATTTTATACCACAGATAGTAGCCGGCATTTTCTAAGAGGAGCCCTTTATTTCCCAACTGCTACAAAAAATGACAGCTTGCAACCTGTTATTGACTTCATCAAGGTTGATATTATACATCTGTTGAACACACTGGATTGGAAGGAAAGTTAAACATCCAATCCAACACCAGATGAAAGGATTTTTTGACACCGGTATTGAGTTTCTTAAGGGTGTTGGTCCCAATAAAGCTGACCTAATTAACAAAGAGCTTGAAATTTTTAATTTCGGCGATCTTATTCAATTTTATCCTTTCCGATATGAAGACCGCACCCGGTTTTATCGCATTAGTGAAATCAATGAAAGATTGCCTAATATTCAGGTAAGGGGTAAGATAGGTAAAATTGAAACTTTGGGGACTGGCTCCAGGAAACGATTGGTGGCTAGCCTTTACGATGATACGGGATCCATTGAACTGGTCTGGTTTAAAGGGATTAAATGGGTATCGAGAAAATTAAAAACAGGAGTGGCCTACGCTGTTTTCGGAAAACCTACCCGCTACGGTGGTAAAAACAACATTGCCCACCCGGAAATTGAAGTGTACACCGCTGCACATGAAAAACAGGGTTTTCTTCAACCTGTGTATCATACTACTGAAAAGCTCAAGCGGGGGTATCTGGACAGTCGGGCAATAGCAAAATTGCAAAAGCAGCTACTGGAAGCAGCGAAGTCAAGAATAGTTGAATCACTTCCACCTCACCTGATGAACGACCTGGGGCTGATCCCCAAAGCAGAGGCCTTGTGGCATATACATTTTCCCAGCGACAGCAAAAAACTTAATCAGGCACAGTTGAGGCTTAAATTTGAGGAGCTGTTCTATGTTCAGCTTCGATTATTAAAACTGAAATTAGCCAGAATTGAACGATTTAGGGGAAAGGTATTCCGGGAGACCGCGCTAATCAAGCAATTTTACCATCAGCATTTGCCGTTTGAACTTACCGGAGCCCAAAAAAGAGTAATTAGGGAAATATATTCGGACATGAAGTCAGGCAAACAAATGAATCGGCTACTTCAGGGTGACGTTGGTAGTGGTAAAACCATTGTAGCGTTCATATGCGTGTTGGCGGTGGTGGGAGCCGGAGCCCAGGCGGCGTTAATGGCTCCAACAGAAATTCTGGCAGAGCAGCACTACCGAGGTCTGAAAATATTTGCCGGTAAAATGGACGTAGAGATCGGAATTCTTACTGGTTCTACCAAACAAAGTCAAAGAAAGGAATTACACCAAAAACTTCAAAACGGATCCTTGCGGCTGTTGGTAGGAACTCATGCCCTGCTGGAAGACCAGGTCCAGTTCAATAGCCTCGGACTGGCAGTAATCGATGAACAACACAGGTTTGGCGTGGCTCAGCGGGCCAAGTTGTGGAAAAAGAACAAGGATTTTTTTCCGCATGTGCTGGTAATGACCGCCACCCCAATTCCCCGAACCCTGGCGATGACCTTGTATGGCGATCTGGATGTATCAGTCATTGATGAACTACCTCCCGGAAGGAAACCGATTGAGACCGTTCACCGATACGATCAGAACCGGTTAAAAGTATTCGGATTTATTAAACGGCAGCTATCTGCTGGCCGTCAGATCTATTTTGTATACCCCTTGATTGAAGAATCAGCAAAGATGGACCTTAAACATCTCGAGGACGGATATGAAAGTATTAAACGGGCTTTCCCGGAAATCCCGGTGAGTATTGTTCACGGAAAGATGAAATCGAAGGATAAAGATTATGAAATGCAGCGGTTTGTTAAAGGAGAGACCCGAATCATGGTAGCAACCACCGTCATTGAAGTGGGAGTTAATGTGCCGAATGCGACAGTAATGGTCATTGAGAATTCCGAACGATTCGGACTGGCCCAGCTGCATCAATTACGAGGCCGGGTAGGCCGGGGAGCAGATCAAAGTTATTGCATCCTTATGACTGATGTAAAAATCAGCAAGGAAGGAAGAGTCAGAATTCAAACTATGGTTCGTACTAATAATGGCTTTGAAATCGCAGATGTAGATCTGAAATTAAGAGGTCCCGGTGACCTGATGGGAACTCAACAAAGCGGGGTGCTGGACCTCATGATCGCGGACTTGAGTAAGGATGGAAAATTGCTGAAAGTGGCCCGGGAAAAGGCCGCACAAATACTGGAGACTGACCCTGAATTGAAAAGTGTGGAAAATGTCAATGTTCGAAGACAAGTTGCTCAACAGAAAAAGAGCAGCATGAACTGGAGCAGAATAAGTTGATCTTCTATCTACTGGCGTTTTTCTGGCGCTTCGAAGATCTTCTGCTAACTTATATCAAGTTTGCAGATAATATGATAAATGCTGGATCGTATAAAGTAAATAGTAGATAGTAATTAACAAGTAGCTTTTTTGGCTATTTTTTTGTATTATTACTGTCTTAAATATGATTTTAACGGGTACAAACCTATGAAAGCTCTAGTACTGAACTGTTTTGCAAGCCTTGTGGTGTTGGCACTGATTACATCTTGTCAGGCTGAACAGGACCAATCTACCAGTGCAGCCGCTGAACCACAGTCAGAACAGAATCCACCGGCAGATGGTTTTGATATGGTCAACTCCGATGCTGAAGCAATGGAGATTGCCGATCTGGTTATGGAGGCCATGGGTGGACGGAACGCCTGGGATAACACCAGATACCTGGCATGGAACTTTTTCGGGAACCGGCATCTGACCTGGGATAAGTACAGTGGTCAGGTTAGAATATCCTTCCCGGATAGTACAACCTACCTGGTAAATGTTAATGACGGCTCCGGGAAAGCTATTAAGGACGGTGTTGAGGTGTTACATCCGGATTCCCTGGACAAGGAGTTAACCAGAGCCAAAAGCATTTGGATTAATGATTCTTACTGGCTGGTAATGCCCTTTAAACTCAAGGACTCCGGGGTCACTTTGAAATATGTCGGATTTGAGAATACCACCTCCGGAACTCCATCACACGTATTGGAATTAACCTTTAAGGAAGTGGGTGTAACCCCACAAAACAGATATCTGGTATATGTAGACAACGCCACCAATTTGGTAAATCAATGGGCATTTTATAGAGAAGCGGGGCAGGATACTGCCAATTTCGTGCTACCCTGGGACAATTATCAACAGCATGGCAGCATATTACTATCGGACAACAGGGGAGAACGTAATCTTACGGAAGTGAGGGTTTTTGACTCGTTACCACAGGAAGTATTTACCTCATTGGAGGTTTTAGATATTAATCAATACTAATTGATGACAAAACATTTGTTAAATATCATATTGATCATTTCTCTCTCCGGGTTTAGTTCATTCGCCCAGAATATTGGCTATTCTGTAGACTGGGACCTAAGTTATGAAAAACTATTGAACCAGAATGGGGTAAAGTGGGACCATAGTCAGGGCACCCTGTTTACCTGGCTAAAACACCGGGAACAGGAACATCAGTTTATTGCCGAATTTGTCCGTAATGAATTGAAAAAAGAACCGCAACAGGTATTTCTAATTGACCATCCTACTTTTCCTTCAGCTGGAAGAACAACTATCCTGGGAGTTAAAAATGACCAGGGCTGCTTTTATTATTGGCGTTCAACTGATGAGAACATGCGTGATTTCAGGCGCCGACCGATTTCCAATGAATTGTTTAGTCAGGTATTCAACCGGCTAAATACACTTAAACAAAGAGGATTTCAAAATATGGGCGGTCCGGAGAAAGCATATGCAGGATTCTTAAGCACCTACCAGAACGGGCAAGCCCGCCAGTTACTGCTGCACATTCACGACTTTCTTGAATTTGACGTTGAAAACCAGGAAATTCTGCGAGTAGGTCGTATCTCTGAAATAGAAAGTTCCTTACAGGTAAATAATAAACAGCCGGTTAATCACTAAATTTTATGCCCAATACCAATCTGGATACGCTGTCCACCCGAGCCCCTGAAAATCTCAGTAAAACAGAAACCAAAGCAATCACCAAAGAGCTTACAGATGAGCTCGATGAACTACAAAACAAACTCTACGCGGAAAGCAAATGGAGCTTATTAATAGTACTTCAAGGGATGGATGCCAGCGGCAAAGACGGGGCGGTAAAAGATGTTTTTAGGGCTGTCAATCCGCAGGGGGTACGTACAAAATCTTTTAAAAAACCGACCGATTTAGAACTATCCCATGACTTTCTTTGGCGGATCCATCAACATACGCCACCCAAAGGAAAAATTCAAATCTTCAATAGATCGCACTATGAAGATGTTTTGGTAACCAGGGTATTGGGATTAATTGATGATCAGACCGCTGAAAAACGATTTGATATTATTAACGGATTTGAACAGCTGTTACAGGAACGTGGTACGAAAATCCTAAAATTTTATCTGCACATTTCCGAAGCTGAACAGCAGGAGCGTTTCCAGGACAGGCTGAACAACCCGAGAAAACATTGGAAATACAATCCCAATGATCTTAAGACCGCATCAGACTGGCCCCTCTACAGACAGTATT
>BQJT01000134.1 GCA_021604845.1 Cyclobacteriaceae bacterium | reverse complement strand
GCTGGTAATTTAACAGCATCTCATCCCTTAATTCAGTCAGTGCCGAGTCCAGTGCCAATTCAGCTGAATCCAGTATGATATTATTTTCAAAAGAGGCCTGATTATCTTTTTGGATCAGTGCTAATCTTTCCTGATGGTAGTCCCGGGATTTAGAGGTAGTTTCCAGCGCCGGCACCGTCTGTTGAGCAAAAACGAGCTGCCAACCGGTCAGGCATAAAATGGACAAATATAATTTCACACCGATAAATTTATTTTTGTAATTATAAGCAATTTGTATTTCTTTAATTACAGATCACCCCCGGACTAAATCCCCACATCCCATTGTTCAATCTTAAGGAACATCGCACCAATATCAAAACTGAAGTTATGGCAGGTATCACAACCTTCCTTACTATGTGTTATATCGTATTCGTTAACCCGTCTATCCTTCAACAGGCAGGAATGGATTATCAAAGCGTAATGGTGGCTACCTGTCTGGCAGCGGCGCTGGGTACCCTTGTAATGGGTCTGTATGCCAACTATCCTTTCGCCCTGGCCCCGGGCATGGGTTTGAATGCTTTCTTTGTTTTTACCATTGTACTGACCATGGGATACAGCTGGCAGCAGGGATTGGCGATCGTTTTTATTTCAGGGGTACTTTTTATAATCCTGACCATAACCGGTCTGCGTACCGCCATTGTGGACGCACTGCCGGTCACCATAAAACATTCCATACCAGCAGGGATTGGCTTATTTATTGCTTTTATCGGATTGAATAACTCGGGTATAATAAGAGTAAATCAGGGCCCGATCCTGGACATCATTTACAACCATCAAGGAGAGTCCTTAGAATCGGTAATTCCCCAGATTCTCCAGGCCCCACCACAGGTTTTACAAATGGGTGATATAACCGAGGCAGGAGTTTTGCTCACCATCGGAGGATTTTTGCTGCTAAGCCTGTTGATGTTGCTTAAGGTGCGAACTGCTATGCTGCTGGTAATCGTGGCAGTAACCCTGGCAGGAATTCCAATGGGAGTGACTACGGTCCCCGAAAGTCTTTCATTTGAAGGGATTTCTATTGAGGCCACAGCGATGGAATTTGATTTTCAGGGGCTATTCAACCACGGTGAAGACCGCGGATTTTTATCACTGTTGTTTACTTTCCTGATGGTAGTAATTTCCTTTACACTAGTTGACCTGTTTGACACCATGGGTACCTTATTGGGAACCGCAGATAAGGGGAACATGCTGGACGAAGCAGGCAACCTGCCCAGGATTAATAAAGCGTTGCTGGCAGATGCTGCCGCCACCACAGTTGGAGCAATGTTGGGAACCTCAACGGTTACCACCTATATCGAAAGCGGCTCGGGAATTATTGCAGGAGGCCGTACCGGATTAACCTCCGTGGTTACAGGTATTTTGTTTTTAGTGGCCATTGTACTTGCCCCTGTGGCCACCATGATACCGGTACAGGCTACCAGTCCCATTCTGATCATGGTTGGTGTGTTAATGCTGGACTCTTTAAGAAAGATCGATTTTGAAAACTTTGAAGAAATGCTGCCTGCCCTGCTGGTAGTAATCATTATGCCTTTTACCTACAGTATTGCCAATGGCATCGCCTGGGGAATTATTCTATACACTATTATTAAGGTGGCAAAGGGCAAAGGCGCTGAACTTCATCCGATTATTTATGTGTTGTCCGTCTTATTTGTATTGCGATACCTGGTGACTTAAAGGAGCGATTTTAATTGCTCAATTATTCAGGAATTTTCCCTTTGTTCTATTATTTGCAGCAATTTCTCGATTATATCCTCATCCGGATTGAATCCCCCAAACCTCTTAATTACCATACCTTCAGGATCTATCAAATAGGATAGCGGTATTGCCTGTACTTCATATTGTGTTTTTATTTTCCCCTTTTCTCCCGCCAGGTCAGATACATTGTCCCAATAAATATCGTCGCTATCTGATGCTTTTTTCCAGGCTTCGATATTCCTGTCAATTGAGAAACTTACCACGGAAAGCATTTCCGGAATCCTTGCAAAATTTTTGCTTAAGAACTTGTTTTCCATACGGCATGGCCCACAGCCGCTGCTCCAGAATGTCAGATAGATGTAGCTCCCAAGTTTCGATGACAATCTGAAAGGTTGCCCGTTAATTGAGGTGGCCTCAAAATCAACCAGTGGCTCTCCCAGCGCGACTACCTTATCATATAGAAATACTTTTAACGCATTTCCGTTGGAAGATTCTTTGTATTCAGGGGTTAGTCTTTGGTAAATAGCAGTTAGAGAATCCCGAGCGATACTCTTTCTGTTTCTATACAAAATATCCACTCCCAGGTAGGAATTAGCATGTTGTATACCAAAATCAACATAAATTTTTTGTGATTTTTTTTGATTGTCATTGTATGTTTCGATCAATCCCATTTTCTGGGCTTCATCTTCATAAAGTTCATCCTGTAAACTAACCATGGCCGCATTGAGTTTTACGTCATAAGGCCTTTGCAACCGCCGGACTTCGTTTCTTAATTCTTGTTCATCTCCTCCGGTGATAATACTGTTCAGATGCATATCTTTCAGTGAGGAATTAAATGTCATCCGCACATTTTCCACCTCGATGGTTGAATACTCATTTGCGGTTGTTAACCAGCAGGTTGTGGGGTGGTCAACATGGCCCTTCAGCACAAACCGCTCTTTTAATGTGAATGCAGAATCCAGATCGATTTGTTGATTGATATCGTAAAGAGTTACTAGTGAACCGTCTGGAATCCCGATAATCCTTCCATCGATGATAAATCCGTGCGGTTTGCTACTACAACCAGACATTAGGGACAGAATTATTATTCCCGCTGCCTGAACAGTTGCTTTCAATGCCATTCGATAAACTACCTGGAAAATGTCAGGCTGCCGGTGCTGTTTTCACCGAACATATCATCCAGCATATCGCGGTATTTTTGCTTTACCTCTCCCTCCAGTTTTATACCGTTGACCTTGAGCTGGCTTTTACTAAAGGTTAGATCAATATTCGCTTCGTAATCATCAATAAGGCCATCCCTGGCCATTGCCCTTCTAAGTTTTGCTTCATTACCCGTGTGCCCGTCAGACCATTGGTACTGGTACTGGTCGCCAAAACGATGAACTCTGGCCATCGCTTGTGCATCAGCAATTTGCCGGTTTATTTGGTCTTGTTCATTATCTTCAATCTGTTGTCGGATTATGATCTTATGTTTATCCGCTTTATGTTTATCTGCCTTATATTTATATGCATCCCGCACCATATGCTCCATTTGCTTATGCATGGTGTGTTGCTGGTCATGAAAGGCTTGTTCTAAGGCCAGTTCTGATTGACGCAGAGCCATTTCAATGGATTTCTCTGCTCTTTCGATTTGCCGTTTGGCCATTTCCCATTCTTCCTCGGTAAGATCTTCGGGGCGGCTGGATTCCATGGATTTTCTCATTTCTGCCCGGGCTTTTTCCAGGGCTTTCGTTTGCTCTATTTTAGCTCTTTCCAGGGCCTCTCGTTGTAATTCCAATGCCTGCATGATCCGCTCCCTGGTGGTGTCATCAAATTGGATCTGAATATCTTTCATGACATGTTGGAAATGCTCAGAGTCCAGGGGTACATCAATGTTGATTAACATATCCGGTACCTCAACAAATTCATCGGGTACTATAAACATTTCTTCAAATTCACCTGGCGGAGGCATAAATGCTTCGGCAAAAGCCGATGGTGGTAGTATTAAGACACCTTCTTCAAAATTTCCGAAATCTCTTGTTTCTCCAAAGTTGGGAGCCGTAATCTCAAAATCCGTTTCGAAATCCACATCAACATCGAAATCTACGTCAATATCCGGATCCGAATCAAAGCTTTCCCCGAACCCCTCAGTCGGTTCCATCGGAGGAAGGACATCTTCTTCATTTAACGCCGGGGGAATGGTATCCGGAGACGCTGCGGGATCCGGCTGGACCTGTGGCACCTGCGCAGCAGGAATGTTAGGAGCAGTAGAGGGAACCAATTGTGCTTGTACCCGATGCGAATACCAGCTGAGGCAAAGCACTGTTAGTGCCAGTACAAATCCGGGTATAACCTTTTCCTTAACGGTTTGATTACCCCCCTGTGGGTATACTAATCTTTTAATTCTCATAAGTAGTTCATTCTTATTTTTAAATAATCCCATTCCTAATGCTGGCGGCTGAAGTGACCAGGCCCCCAGATTACTGAGTGCATTGGCATATACTATTTGATCACCACAGCACCGAACTGCCATATCATCGCAACAATGTTCTCGGGATTTTCGGATGGTTTGAGAAATCCACCAGACTGCAGGATTAAAAAACAACAGAGACTCAATTATTGTTTGAACAATATTGATCAGATAATCATATCGCTTGATGTGAGCTAGTTCGTGAGCAAGTATTGCTTCAACTTCGGCTGTACTTAAACCTGATAACATCCCCACCGGAATTAATATCATTGGTTTTATATGACCTATGACCATGGGTACCTCAGCCAGTTTGGATTCAACCAGTTTAACATGGTTTCTTATGCCTAGTCTTTTGGTTAAATGCTCAGCCCTTTTTTGCCAGACCAGGGGAACCTGCCGAGAACCGATGTTTCGCATTTTGCGTAAGTAGAAAATACTGCCTTGTAAACGAATCAGGAAAAAAACCACGCCCAGGAACCAAACAGTTACCAGCGTATTGTGGTAAGGTGCGGCCAGTGCTTCTATTTTGTTCAAAACAGGGGTTACTCTGGTCAGTTGATAACCGGTAGTACTGTGTATCGCAGAAGTTGCATAGGACAGGTTCCAGCTATTTTCTTCAGTTGCTGTTGGCACCTCCGTCAGGGGTAATATTTGCTGATTCAGGGTATACCCCACCCAAAAAACCACTGCAGTTAGCGCTGTAACTGATAACCAGTATTTTAGCTGGACCCTTGACTGTGGGATGGCGTACAATAAGAGCCTTAACACTATGGCTACCAAAGCCCCCTGCCATAATGAATGCACCAGTGAGGTGCCGATTCCCTGGACCAGCAGATCTGAAATATAGTTGGCAGTCATTTTTCCCCTCCTTCCAAATGATCTAAGAATGCCCTGATTTCATCGATTTCCTCTTTGGTTGATTTCTTGTTGCCTAAGGCCTGCATTACCAATTTCATTGCAGACCCGCCGAATGCGGTTGAAGTAAGTTTGTCAATCAGCTGCTGTTGGGTTTTCTGCTGGCTCACAGCGGCCATATAGACGTGTGTTTTGCCGCTGGTATCTCTTTTTAGTAAACCTTTATCAGCCATAATCTGCATAATTTTAAGTGTCGTAGTATAGCCAATTTTTCTTTGCTGTGATAAGGTATCATTTACCAGTCGTACCGTGCTGGGCCCATTGTCCCATATCACTTTGAGTATTTCCAATTCTGCCCCAGTGGGTTTAGGTATGTGCATTTTTGAACAAACTTTGTTGGTTAATGGTAAATATATACGAATAGTTTCGTACTATAAAATATATCTACGAATAATTTCGTAAAAGGTTTAATTGATTTTATTATCTATTCCGAAAATCGGACGGGTCATGTCAATTTCTGCTTTTATCATTTTTCGTAAAATCGTTCAGGCAGGTATTTTCAACGTTCATCCATAAAAACTACACTTTATTGGGTTTGGATATAATATCCAGTAATGGATTTCGTAATATTGGGCGGAAATAAAAACCTAAATGAAGTATCTGAGCCTTGCGCTGCTATTTTTTTCCGGTATTATATTTCAGTTAAACGCCCAGGTTACCCCGTCTTCAGCCAAAAAAGTTTACACCACTGCCAAGGTCAGTGACCTCCCTCCTACAATTGATGGTCTGCTGGACGAAGCTGCCTGGGACCAGGTTGAATGGGCTGGTGATTTTAGTCAAATCAGACCGGACAATGGTGCGGCACCTACTGAACCGACCGCTTTTAAAATCCTCTTTGATGACAAGAATCTGTATGTAGCTTTCATGTGCTATGACAGTGATCCGGACAAAGTTGAACGACGTATGACCCGCCGTGACGGATTTGAAGGTGACCGGGTCTCCATCCATATCGATAGTTATCAGGATTTACAAAGCGCCTTTTCTTTCACAATAAGCGCTTCAGGAGTAATTAGTGATGCAGCAGTTACCAATAACGGAAATAACTGGGACCGAAACTGGGACCCTATATGGATTGCCAAAACCGCTTCCCATAAGGACGGGTGGGTAGCGGAAGCCCGCATCCCCCTGAGCCAACTGCGATTCTCCAAAAAGAAAAGACATGTTTGGGGCCTGCAGGTAGAGCGGCGATTGTTCAGAATGGAAGAGCGTTCCGCCTGGCAGCATATTTCAAATAATGCTCCTGGCTGGGTGCACCTGTTTGGCGAACTTCAGGGTATTAACAATATTAAGCGCCAGAAGCAGATTGAAATCTCGCCCTATCTTTTAGCCCAGATGGAACGGTTTGAAGCAGAAGAAGGCAATCCTTTTCTCACCGGCAAAGACAGTAAAATCAATGTTGGCATGGATGGTAAAATAGCTGTTACCAGCGATCTAACCCTTGACTTTACGGTAAACCCGGATTTTGGACAGGTTGAAGCTGACCCTTCTCAGGTAAACTTATCTGCCTTTGAGATTTTCTTCAGAGAACGCAGACCTTTTTTTACCGAAGGCAAAAACATCTTGAGTTACAGAGTGGCTACGGATCCACTGTTTCATTCACGTCGAATAGGAAGAGCTCCTCAATACAATCCGGATTTGGAAGAGGGCGAATATATGGAACGACCGACTCGCACAGCTATCCTTGGAGCATTAAAGCTTACAGGCCGCACCAAAAAGGGGTTGTCAGTGGGAGTGCTGGAGTCAGTAACCAAAGATGAATTTGCAAAAATTGATAAAGATGGTCAGCGCAGAAAGGAGAAAGTAGAACCCATGACCAATTATTTTGTGAGCAGGGTCCAGCAAGATTTAAACAAGGGAGACAGCCAGGTAGGTGTTATGATGACTGCTATCAACAGGAATATTGATGAGGCCTCACTGGAATTCCTGCATAAATCGGCATATACAGGTGGTATTGATTTTCGGCATAGCTGGGACAACAGAACTTATTATTTAGCAGGCAATGTTGCCTTGAGTCAGGTAAACGGAACCAAAGAAGCGATATTGAGAACACAAACCTCCAGTAATCGATTCTATCAAAGGCCAGACGCCGATCATCTTCATGTGGACTCATCAAGAACTTCATTAAGCGGATCCGGAGGGAAAATAGAGTTTGGCAGAAGAGGGAAAGGAAATTTCAGATACGAAGTGGGAGGTAGCTGGAAATCTCCAGGTTTAGCGATCAACGACATCGGTTTTATGCGCAGCTCTGATCTAATAAGCCAGTCATTCTGGATTGGTTATAATACACCACGACCAACAAAATCCTTCAGGCACTTTAGTACCAGTTTCTCCCAATATACCAATTGGGACTTTGGCGGTGTAAATCTTTCAAATGGTCTGAGTTTAAGTACCAGCGCCGAATTAAAAAATTACTGGGGTATACGCTTGGGTACATCGCTGCGTACTGAATCAGTGTCGAGATCTGCGCTCAGGGGAGGACCCTCCTTCATAACCCCGGGCTCCACCTACCTTTGGATGGCAGTCAGCTCTGACGAGCGGAAAAAGCTCCGATTCAGTACCAATCCCTGGCTTTCATCCGGTAATCATGGGTCATCGGATGGCTTTGGGGTCTCGATGAATTTTAATTACCAGCCAATAAACTCACTTAACATTTCCCTGTCGCCTCAATACAGCTGGAGAACCTGGCAACAGCAGTACGTGACTACCCAGGATTATCAAACCCTAAAACGATATATCAACGCCTCTATTGAACAAAATACTGCCAGTTTATCCCTGAGATTCAACTACAGTATTAAACCTAACCTGTCATTACAGTACTATGGACAACCCTATGTATCTACTGGCAATTATGATCAATTCAAGAGGATCACAGATCCTGACAACAACACCTATCATGACAGATTTCATATTTTCAACGAACAGGAGATATCCCTGGATGACGATGATGAATCGTATCTGGTAGATGAGAATCAGGACGGGACTATTGACTATTCCTTTGATAATCCCAACTTTGATTTCCTGCAATTTCGATCGAATTTCGTGATGAGGTGGGAATACAAGCCAGGTTCAGCGCTGTTCCTGGTATGGAACAAAGAACGCACAGAAAACCCCGGCATGGAAAACTTCTCAATCTCCGGTTCAGTAGACGGATTCCTTGACCCTGAGTCAGCAGCCCACAATACCTTTCTACTTAAATTCACTCACCGGTTCGTATTGTAGTCTTGCACCGATCCTTGGTCCGTATATTTTCTCCAATATCATGAACATTTATTGAGGTTGAATACCAGGCTTATACCTTTATTCTGCTGAAATTCACTGATCGATTCTTGCGGTAATCATAAGCTCTGGTTAACATAGCAGCTGGTTCTTGTGAAAATCACCTCAATTTGCTGCAAGAAATAATAAATACCATTTGCCAGTTGCAGTCGCAAGGAGACAATAAATATCACTGTGGATTATTCCCGTCTCAGCGTGTTCATCCGGTAATGCGCTACACGCGTGACGATGATAACATATTTTTCAGTGCATTAATAGTCTTCACCCTGCAACAACTGAAATCCTCCCTCCCACTTGAGTCAATACCCCCGGTGGAACGATTAATTGAAAATGTTATAGCTAACTATTCCAGGTACCGACATTACGCCGATACTACCACCTATAACTTTTGGCAACAACGCCGGGATGGGCACTTCCCCAACGGCCTCCTTTTGAAACGGCTTTCGTTTTTTGCACTTGCCGCAGATGCTGATGATACCAGTGTTATCTACCTTACAGACCCATCTGACAACGCGGCTGAAACTATCAAGACCACACTGGAAGCGCATTACCCGGGTAATGCGCCGATTTCGCCCATCACACCGGCGGCTTATCAGGACCTTAAACCCTATCCGACATTTCTGGGTAAAAAGGTTAAAAGGGAAATGGATGTGTGCGTTGTTTGTAACGTTTTATATTTAGTGTTCAGGAATAATCTGCCGCTGTCCTCCACCGATACAGATTCCCTGGAATTCATTCAAAGGGTGCTTGAGCTCGAGGATTACCGGGAAGCAGCATTCTTTGTCTCCCCAAACTATGGTAGTCCTGCGGTAATCCTGTACCATATTGCCCGAATAGCCGGTACATTTCACCACCAGCGGCTGAAAAAGATTGAAACATTGCTGATTGAATGTTTGAGGAAAGAATACCAGAAATCGAATACTTTTATGGAATCGCTGCTCTTACGGATTTCACTGCTAAGGTTTAAGATCATCACTCCGTTGCTTAAGCCCAACCGTGGGCCTGAGCATTACTTTAAAGATTTTTATTTTTTTCAGGCCGGAATGCTAACCAGCTTACAGTATCCCTGGTTGAATCGGTTGGCAAACGCTTCATTTTTTCATCTTAAATACCGCTGTGATGCCTACTACTGGACACTATGGCTTGAGTACCATGTGCTTTACCAAAGGGCTATTCAAGATCATCAAGTGCTGACTTAAGGTCTTCTTCTGTACCCTTTAAATGTCGTTTACAATATTTAAGCAGTTCCAATCCCTCCTTAACCAAATTTGTAAGTTTATCCACATCGGGATCGTTACCTTCAATCTCGGTCACGATCTGCTCGATTCGCTGAAATGCTTCCTTATAAGTCTTTTGTTCGCTCATTTTTAACTTCAGTAACGCTGCTTCGTATAGTCTTTGAATAGAGGTAAGTAGTTAGTTCTTCACCCGTATCAACCTCTTGGTTTTCTTTTAATACTGATCCGTTGGCGTAGGTAATGCTGTAACCCCTTTTCAACACATTTACCGGGTCTGCCAGGTTCAATTTCGTTTCCAGCAATTGCAATTTCTGCTGCTCTTTTGATAAGAACCTGCCCGGCTCCCTGGCCAGGGATTGCTGATATTGCTGCATTTTGTTCCAGCTGTTCTTCAATACTGTCCCGGCCCCGGCACTCAGCCGTTGGTTTAGCATGTCCAACCGGGCCCGGGATTCGGAGATTACATTTTTCGAACTGTAGCCCAGGTTTTTAAGCATTCCGAACAACCTGGTGTGCTGGTCGTTTATATGCCTGTTGACCTGACCTTTAATTTGATCATAAAGGTAGTTGAGCTGCTGGTCAAATGCACCCATGCCGTTGATCAGAAATTCGGCCACCGCAGTGGGCGTTTTCATTTTAGAGTGTGCCACCATATCTGCGATGGTATCATCCCTTTGATGGCCTATACCTGTAATCACCGGTAGCGGGCAAGCGGTAATTGCCCGAGCCACCTGGTAATTGTCAAAGCAGTCGAAATCAACTTGTGAGCCTCCCCCCCGGATCAGGGCCACCAGGTCGAAAGATTCTCTGCTCTGTTCGATTTTTTTAAATGATCCTATCAGTGAACTGATAGCCTCCTCTCCCTGCATGGTAGTATCAAACAACTTTACCTTAAATGTGTAACCAAATTGGTTGCCGACAAGCTGGTCGATAAAATCTCCATATCCTGCAGCGGTGGCACTACTTATAACCGCAACTCGCTGCGGGACCAACGGCAGGGAAATTTGCTTGTTACTGTGGATAATTCCTTCAGCACCTAGACGGTCAATGACTTGCTGTCGGTGTCTGGCTCTTTCCCCTAAGGTATAGTTCGGGTCCAGGTCCCTGACATGAAGACTTAGCCCATACAATTCATGAAATTGCACTACCACCCTGGCAAGAATTTTCATGCCAGCATTTAAAGGTCGGCCCGTTACTTGCCTAAATAAACTGTTTAAATTATAAAAATCATAAGCCCAGATATTTGCCCTCAATTTGGCTTTTAACTTTTGTCCATCCTTCTCGACCAGCTCCATGTAGCAATGGCCCTTCTGGTTAACCCGCAATTCACCAATTTCAGCTGCTACCCAGTAATCCCCATCCAGATTTTGGTCCAGAGTAGCTTGGATGATCTTATTCAGTTGATAAAGTGTAACCTGCTGCATTGAAATCCCGTGCCCGGGGCTTTATCCCAGGCTGGGTTAGTCAAAGATGCTTTTTTTGGATCCAAAAGCAAAGTTGTAATAAAGATCCATGCTGAAAAAACTGTTATTAGGATAATCAAAGTCCTCTCCCGGTAAAGTAACAGGGATGTTATAGTTGTACTCTACGATAAATTGAAAACGCTTCTTTGTAATGCTCAATGGCACCCGAAAGCGATAATTCATTAAGCCAAATTCATTACTACTATTGATCCTATAGGGAAACCTGTTTTGAATGAACGCTTCGCGGCTAAAGGTGACACTGATTACATCGGAACTTCCAAACAACATTTCAAAGGCTGGCCTAAAGGAAATCCTGTCTGCCCCCAACCAGCTATATTTTTTCAAATCACCGGTTAATCGCCAGTGAATACGATGAGCGCTTTCCTGGTTGAACAACCACGAGTAATCGATACCGGTTTCAATACCACCCAAATCAAGGTCGATTCCAGTAGACACACTGTTGTTCAATATTGGTGGCAGCAATAAGTCAACCACCCATTCAGGTAAGTCCAGGTTCACTTCACTATCTGTAAAAAAACTGTGATCATAGGAGATATTATAAGTCAACTTGGGTGTAAGGAATCCGATATATCCCATAGAAACCACGGTCAGATCATAATGCGGATCAAGGTCACTGTTCCAGTATCCGGTTACATCCGCAAACACTCCGGACTTATGGAAATAAGTTATTCCAGGATTAAAGCCGTATTGCTTGACATCCAATGTTCGGCCAGCGTTTGAAACTTCACTTACATAACCCAAATGAATAGAGAATTGTGAAGCCCTCAGCAGATCCAATTCCAGTAAGCTGTCAATTAACTGAAATAGATGTAAAGAGTCCAGGTCATCGTCCAGTAATATCAAAGAAACCGAATCAACAGATGCGGTTTCTTTCGACTGGGCGTACCCTGGTAGGGTGACGGTAAATACCACCACAGGTACTAGTATAAATGCAGTAGATTTAAATAGACAGCGCATTTCCAGGGCTCAGTCGCGATATCTATCCCGTATCTGGTCCCGTACCTGGTCCCGGTTTTGAAACCGTTGGTGCTGCCGTAGTTTTTGCTGCCGGGCTTCTTGTAGTCGCCTTAGCAGGATACCTCGAAAATCCCGTTCAGCTTTCCGTAACGAGGCTACCTGCTGGGTAGAAATCACGTCCAGCATCCTTTTTGAATATTCCCTTTCCAGATCCAGTCGATGTTGTTTCAATTCCAGCTCCATTTCTACAACTCGTTTGCTTTCCTCATCCGTAACAGCATCGGGGTTAAGCCCTGCTCTGTACTGGCGGAACTTGTTAGCAGCATCCTGGTTTTTCAAGCGGTACTCGTTGTAAAGAGGCCAGAATCGCTCCGCCTGATCAGGGGTTAGCCCAAGTCTCTCCGTAATAAACCCTATTCTTGCACTTTCAATTTTCTCTTTTGCCTGTTCTTGTGCAAAGACGCCGGTCCCCACCAGGGAAATAATCAGAATAATAATTAACTTTTTCATGCCCGTATCAATTAAACACTTAAAGAAGACTGTCTTGTATTTCGTACTCATCGTATAACTGCAACAGTGCCTCATCCTCAATATCCAGGGTCTCCAGTAACGGATCCTCTATCTGTTCGAATTCCAATGACAGTGCAGTTAAATCAACCTCCTCCAATATTTCCTCATTCGAAATATCGATTTCTTCCAGGTATTGAATTATATCATCCGAACTAACTTCGGATAGAAGTTCCTCGAAACCGGGGTTATCCTCTTTCAAACTTATCACTCCACTATAAAGAGCTATCAAGATCAACAAAGCTGCCACCGGTACCATTTTAAGCGCCCGGATAAAAAACACCCGGGATTTTGAGCTTCTTTCTTTATGGGCAGTCTTTGACTGAATAATCCCGGGTAGCTTGTCAAAATAGCCTTCCGGGGGTTCAGTGAAAACCCGTCGTTTATCAATATCCTCGATTCGAAACTTTTTC
>BQJT01000133.1 GCA_021604845.1 Cyclobacteriaceae bacterium | reverse complement strand
CTCCCCAGTTCCACTGCTGCATATCCTGCATCTCCATAGTGGCTATGAATCCAATCAGGAAAAATTTTATACTTGTTAATATGCTTGATCGCTTCACTTACAAAATCATCAAGAAAGTCCCATAACTGCTCCTTCAAACGGTATTTTTTGCCGCCAAAGGGAACTCTTCGAATATCGAGTTTAGGGTTTAAAGTCTCTATTGGAACAGCGTAATCAGGTGAAAGAGCTTTATCATCGATAAGTCTGGTGAAAATATGCACCTGCTTAACTCCAGGATTATTTGACAGGTACTCGGCAAACTCAAAAACATATTTAGTCTGACCTCCGTTATCCGCGTCGCGTCCAATTTCCAAACCGCTGCCCTTAACCAGACCGTGTATATTTAAAAGAATTATCCGAATTGGTTTTGGGGAATCATTCATAATTGGAAATTAAGGGAAATTATGCTTTTGTTAATGGCAATCGGTAGTTTCCGGTAAAAAATTTAACTTTTAGCCAGTTTTTGTATTTTGAACCAGTTGAAGTTAATCTGAATATTAGAAAAAATACCGACTATTTCATATTGACCTGACTCATCACATTAATCATTAGCAGGTGCTTTCAATACTTTCATTTATTGCCTTTACCGCTTTCGTTGGAATTTACTCATGGTATAAGCTTCGTAATGATCAACTCGATTCTCGGGAGGGTTATTTTCTGGGAGGCCGCAGTTTAACCGGGGTGGTCATTGCCGGATCGATGCTGCTTACCAACATTTCTACGGAACATCTGATTGGTATGAACGGCTCCTCCTATAAAAATGGTTTTGTAATAATATCCTGGGAGGTTACTTCCGCATTGGCCCTGGTGGTTGCGGCAAATTATTTCATCCCAACTTTCATCAAGATGCGGCTGACCACCATACCTCAATATCTTGAGGAGCGCTATGATGGCACTACTCGAACTCTGGTGGCCTTATTTCTCTTGGTTTCATTTGTGGTAACACTACTACCGATTGTGTTGTATACGGGCGCTATAAACCTGGAAAGTATTTTTAGTATTTCCGAAAGACTTGATGTCAGTAAGTCAGCCGGGCTCTGGATCACGGTTATTTGTATAGGGCTGGTTGGTTCGGCCTATGCGATTTTTGGAGGGTTAAAAGCGGTGGCACACAGCGATACGGTGAACGGAGTGGGCTTGTTCATAGGAGGTTTAATGATCCCAATCATCGCTCTTTGGGATATTGGACATGGAAATATAATCGCAGGCCTCTCCAGGGTCTATCAAAACAGTCCTGAAAAATTCAATGTTATTGGTGCTGCTGATTCAGTGTTACCTTTTGGAACATTATTCACCGGCCTGGTCATTAATCAATTGTATTTCTGGGGTATGAACCAAACCATTATCCAAAGGGCCTTTGGTGCAAAATCTCTGGCAGAGGCCCAAAAAGGGTTGCTGTATACAGGTGTGTTAAAGATTCTGATACCAATTATAATAGTACTACCCGGGGTTATTGGATACTACTATTTTGGGGACGCATTGTACCAGCAACAGGACATGATCTATCCGGAACTTATCAAGAAACTTCTTCCTGCTGGCCTGGTGGGCTTTTTTGCCGCGGTAGTAATGGGTGCTGTGCTCAGCACCTTCAACAGTGTGCTGAACAGCACCGCTACTATATTCAGTGAAGGGATTTACAAACGGCTGATCTCCCGGCAGGCCACTGACAAACAAATGGTAAACGCTGGAAAATTTGTCTCTGTTATACTAGCCATATTGGCAATACTGGCAGCACCGATGGTTGCCGGTGCTCCTGAAGGATTATATCAATTACTGCAACAGCTCAACGGAATATTTTTTATACCCATTGCTTCAATCATGCTGGCTGGTTTGTTTATACCATGGGTCACTGCCAGGGCAGCAAAGATCGCATTGCTTTTCGGGCTGTCATTCTATATTTTTTGCACCTTTATTTTTGATGTCAACATCCACTTTGTCCACATCTGGGGAATTGAGTTTGTCCTAAATATTGCCATTATGCTGGCGATTTCAAGATTTTATAAGGATTCAGTTTCAGTGCTAAAAAAGCCGATTATTCAGTACCAACAGGTACCGTGGAAATACACCAGGTCCATGAGCGCCGTGTTGGTGGTGATAATTCTTTTAATATATTGGTGGCTGGGAGCTGGTTGATTTATTGATTTATTGAGTTTTTGAGTTGGTGATTTGGTGATTTATTGAGTTGGTGAGTTGGTGATTTGGTGAGTTATTGAGTTATTGAGTTATTGAGTTATTGAGTTAGTGAGTTGGTGAGTTGGTGAGTTGGTGATTTAGTGAGTTGGTGAGTTGTTCATTGTTAATTGTTAATTGTTCATTGTTAATTGTTCATTGTTCATTGATAATTGTATTTCGTTATTTGTTAACTTTATATACCATGAATCACAAACAGCAGTTTCTAAACAGTGAAGAACTTTGGGAGAAAGATCTACTTTCCAGATATCCTGAAAATGGCAAGACAAAAAAGGAATATAGAAACTATGAAGAACCACCAAGAGATACTGTACGTGATTTTTACCAACTAAATCATCAGCGCCAAACTTATGATCTGGTTTTGGAAAAAAAGCGGGATTTTACGCAATTGAATAGAAAGCAATTGTCTTTTTGGGAGGCAGTTGAGTTTCTTAACACCTTAATTGATGATTCAGACCCTGACATCGAACTAAATCAAACTCAACATTTACTTCAGACTTCTGAAGCGATCAGGGCTGATGGCCATCCGGACTGGTTTGTGCTAACGGGTTTCCTTCATGATCTAGGGAAAGTACTCTGTTTGTTTAATGAACCTCAATGGGCTGTTACCGGGGATACATTCCCGGTAGGTTGTAAGTTCTCAGATAAAATTGTTTATCACGAGTTCTTCAAGGATAATCCCGATTCGGATAATACGCAATTCAATACAAAATATGGGGTCTACGAACCTAATTGCGGCTTGGATAAGGTTCATATGTCCTGGGGTCATGATGAGTATGCATATCAGGTATTTAAGGATTATATGCCAGAACCCGCCTTGTATATGATAAGATATCATTCCTTCTACTCACAGCATCGGGAAGGCGCTTACGATCACCTGCTGAACTCCCATGATCAAAAAATGTTCAAATGGGTGAATCTGTTTAATCCTTATGATTTGTATTCCAAGTCACCCGTACCTCCTGATGTCGAAGCACTTCGCCCCTATTACCAGGATCTGGCGGCGAAATATCTTCCTCCTGTCATTCGCTTTTGATTTAACCTGCATTTTTCATAAAATTGATCGTTCCCACCTTTCGGCCGGTATACATTTCTTTGGGAATAGGGTAACTGGTGATTGATAACTTACTATGGTAGTATTTAAAAAAGTCCCTCCGTCTTTTATCTTCAAATATTCTGGTGGTATGATCTTGGGCTTATTAGTGTTCATACTAATAACCTGGCTTGCCAATAAATCTATGGTAATTCACCAGCCTACTACTTTACTGCCATCAATTACCATATTTGGTACAATTATTTCCCTTTTCCTGGCATTTAAAACCAACGAGTCCTACAATCGGTGGTGGGAAGCCAGAATACTTTGGGGATCAATGGTAAACTACAGCCGGAGTTTTAGCAGACAAATTTTAAATCTTGTTACCCCTGAGATTGGCACCACTGCACAAACCAATGAGGAATTGACTGCAATCCAAAAGGAATTGATTTATCGGCATCTTGGTTATATCAACGCTTTGAGAATCGCCTTGAGAAATCAAAATTCCTGGGAAGAATTGGATCGGTTTCTGGGATCGGACGAACGAAAGCAAATAACCAGGTATGCCAATATCCCCACACAACTGGTTAATCTTCAAGCCAATCGACTAAAATCGCTATTCAATAATACCAAAAATGATTTTCGCTATATGCAAATTGATGGTACGCTTAATGAGTTTTATAACATCCAAGGCGGCTGTGAAAGGATCAAAAACACTGTATTTCCAAGAGCTTATTCATACTTGACTACAGTTTTCACCTGGTTATTTGCGTTTAGCCTGATATTTAGTCTATACGATGAGCTTAACTGGGAAATCCTCATTATGAGGGTTCTGGTAGCCTATGTGTTTCTTACATTGGAAAAAATCAGCAGAGGCTTAAAAGATCCTTTTGAAAACAAAGTCTCTGACATTCCAATGACCGCTATTTGCCGTACTATCGAGATTGATTTACGAGAAATGCTGGGGGAAGAGGATTTGCCGCCACCACTTAAACCAGATAAGGGAGTCTTATACTAGCAACTGAGCGGTGATCATTGGGCGGTGAACCCCAAACCTAACCGTGAGCAAATCTCGATGCAAAAACTTTTGCTGCTTGATAAATTGTTACTGGTGCTTATCCGGTAAAAGTTGTCATCACGTAGATTACTACACCCACCACGATCAGCGAGGTAACTATATCTACCCAGGTATAGCTGTTCTTATTGGCTTGTTTCTGTTCCGGGGTTAAAGTACCAAAGGTTAGGCCACGTACCTGCTCTTCAGATTGCGCCGGTGTTAACAGGCTAACACCTATCAGAATTATTACACTCACCAGGAAAAAATAAGCGCCGAAGGTAAGAAAGTTCATTGTTGCGAAATTGTGCACCAAACTACCTTCTGAAAAACTGTCTTTGGTAAGTTCAAGAATTATCCTGATTGACCCGATCACAAACCCGGATACCAGCGTAGCATATGCGCCCTGAGCATTTACCCTTTTGTGGAAAACACCAATCAGAAAAACGGCGGTAATCGGAGGAGCAATATAGGATTGCACCTTCTGTAAATATTCATAAAGAACTCCAGAAATGTTTGCCATAATCGGAATCCAAAGCACCCCCAGTATGACGACAATGGTGGTAGCAATGCGACCCATGCGAACCAGTGATCTCTCAGAAGCTTCGGGCCGTAGTTTCTTGTAGATATCCACCGTAAATAAAGTAGAACAGGAATTAAACACCGAAGCCAGAGAACTCATCAGAGCGGCTAATAAGCCTGCAGCAACCAAACCGCGCAATCCTGATGGTAACAGGTTACTCATGAGCACAGGAAACGCCTGATCAGGGCTATCCCAATGGATCTCACCTCGTTGCTTCAATACCAAGGCAATCACTCCTGGTATCAGGAATAAAAACACCGGGAGCAACTTAAGAAAGCCTCCCCATATCGTACCTCTTCTACCCTCTTTAAGGTTCTTCGCGGTCAGCGCCCGCTGAACTATGTATTGATCTGTACACCAATACCAGATACCCACAATGGTACTGGTTATGAACAAACTGGGCCAGGGAAACTCGGGATCACTTGGAGGCCGCCACATGTTAAAATATCCAGGATCCAAAGCAGCTTTTAATTCACCCCAGCCACCTACATGTTGCAACCCGATTATTGTTAATGCACCCGCACCCAGCACCAGTATTACTGCCTGGATGGTTTCGGTATAAACCACCGCACGCATACCACCCAGTATAGTGTAGATACCGGTAAGTACCAGGGTAGAAAGCGCCCCAACCCAAAAATTTATTCCCAGCAACGAAGAAACCACCACACCTCCTGCATAGATGGTAACAGAGATTTTAGTAAGCACATAAGCGGCAATTGAAAATATCGATAAGATCCATCTTGACTTTGAATTAAAGCGCTTTTCAAGAAATTCTGGCATGGTAAACACCCCGCTCCTGGCGTAGAAAGGCAGGAATACCCAGCCAAGCATAACCACCAGCCAGGCATGCAGTTCATAGATTAGCATGGGCATGCGGTTGCTGGCACCGGTACCGGCAAGGCCCACAACGTGCTCCGAACCTATGTTTGAAGCAAAAATGGATGCCCCTACTACGAACCAACCAATGTTACGACCTGCCAGAAAATAATCTTCAGTGGTTTCATTCTTCTTAAGAATAACCCAGACAGCTACTCCAAACAGAATTAAAAAATATACCGAGATAAAAACCCAATCGAGGGAGTCCAGACCTTTCATTTAACTTTGTTATAGTGAATATTCATTTTCTGCGAACAACAAACAGTCATACCGATCACCCAGGAGGTTAAATGCACCTTCAATGTAAAGAAATAATTGAATAAATGTATATGTTACATTTTTAGTTCGATTTCAGTCACTAAGGACGTATTACTGTCCCGTCCATCTTCCTCAATTGGGTCCAGTTGTTCATCTGTACTTCCTGTATAGGAAATTTGGCAGCTACCTTTTCATTAATGTCAACGCCCAGACCAGGTGCTTCATTGACGAACATGTATCCATTCTCCACATAAGGAGCACCCGGAAAAATTTCCTTAATTTGATCACTAAAGTTCACAGACTCCTGGATACCAAAATTCCATACCGCAAAATCAATATGAGCATTGGCAGCATGTCCTACCGGAGATACATCGCCCGGTCCGTGCCAGGCAGTACGCACGTTAAAAATCTCACCCAGCCTCGCTACTTTCATAGCAGGTGTAATGCCGCCTATCTGGGAAATATGGATGCGGATAAAATCAAACATCTGATCTTTCATTGGATCGATCCATTCGTGAGGGCTGTTAAACAGCTCACCCATAGCAATGGGCACGGTAGTGTGTTGCCTTAACAACTTAAAATACCGGTTATTTTCAGGTGAAAAAGGATCTTCTATAAAAAATGGCCGGTACTGCTCCAGTTGCTTAATCAGATTTATCGCTTCCATAGGTTGCACCCGTTCATGGATATCATGCAGTAGCTCAACTTTTCCTCCGCAAACCGCTCTCACTTTTTCAAATATGTCAACCACACTCTTGGTATACACTACCGGGTCCATGTAGTTATCGTCAGGCATTCCAAAGCCAGCCTTTTTAAAATCCGGATCTACCGCAGTCACCGTATCACCATAACCTCCAAGTAGCTGGGTTGCCCCATACCCTCCCATTTGGATACGCACGTGCCTGAACCCTTTATCCATATAGCCCTGAACGCTTTCCGCAACCTGCTCCGGGTTGTTGCCACTGGCATGAGCGTAACAATCAACTCCAAACCTGCATTTACCGCCCAGCAATTGATATACCGGCATATTGGCACGTTTACCTTTTATGTCCCATAAAGCCTGATCCAAACCACTTAAGGCGTTGTTAAGCACTGGTCCGTTCCGCCAATAAGAACTCTGATAAACCGATTGCCACATGTCCTCAATATTATCCACATCCCTGCCTACACACAGATCATTAAGCGATTTGTTAATAGCGGTAACCACTGCGTGTGCCCGCTGACGAAAAGTGGCACATCCAATGCCATACAGCCCCGGTTCGCTGGTTTCTACCTTTACCACTATTAACTCGATGGAATGAGGCTGGGTCGCAATTGCCTTGACGCTAGTGATTTTTAATGGCGGGAGGCCTCTGGTAGACTTCTTGTATGATGATGCTGTTGCCTCAGATGGGAACCCCATTAGACCAAGACCTCCAGCCATGGACCCAAGCCCCAGGCTTCTGAGCGCGGATCGGCGGTTTAAATTTTTGACGTTCATGCTTTTACTTTTATAAATAGTGAAATTGTGAATTATGAATAAATTATAGCTTCAATTTGCAGTTTCAGGCTGCTGTTTTATGGTTGTGAGTTATAGTTACATTTAGGAAACAGCCAGACAGCCCAATTTATATATCAGAATGACCAAAGCAAAATTCCAGTAGTTGCCAACCTACGAATTCATTGAATTTCTCACCGTATTTCCATATGTTGGCACCGGCTGTTTTATCTATAGACTGCATCGAAACCGTAAACCCTGACTACAATGAATAAATTCTTTTTGCTGCTTATAATGCTTGCTAATATGTCGCCAGTGGCCGCGGATATTTCATTACCTCAGGTCTTCGGAGACAATATGGTGTTGCAACAGAATAGCGAGGTCACTTTCTGGGGATGGGCTAATCCCAGGGAAAATGTGAAGCTGGTGGTGAGTTGGGATAAAGATACTCTGAGAACAGTAGCAGATAACCAGTCCCATTGGGAGTTGAAGTTGCCAACACCTTCCTTCGGAGGTCCTTATAGCATCTACTTGATAGGGTATAACAGCATCATCTTGGAAAATATCATGATCGGAGAAGTCTGGCTGTGCTCGGGCCAGTCCAATATGGAATGGAAAGCTACCAGTGGAATTACCAATGCTCAGCAAGCCATAGCTGGGGCAAATTTTCCTCAAGTTCGATTCTTAACAGTGGATCACCGGACTGCGCGGCATCCACAGATTGATTTCAATAGCAGTGGCTGGTCGGAATGTACCCCTGAAACCATGAAAAATTTTAGCGCGGTAGCCTACTTCTTTGCGCGACGCGTTTTTGAAGAAACCGGAATTCCAGTTGGGCTGATCAATAGCAGTTGGGGCGGGACACCGGCAGAAGCCTGGACTGCCGAGGAAGTCTATACTCAGGATAACTTGCTAATGGAATCTGCTGCGAAGTTAGACGAAGTTCCTTGGGGACCGGTAGAGCCCGGAAGACTTTACAATTCCATGATTGCTCCAATGACCAGATTCCGGATTGCAGGGACTATATGGTATCAGGGGGAAGGTAATACAGCAAATGCCGATACCTACCAGGAAACTTTTTCAGCGCTAATCAACAACTGGCGGGATGCTTGTGGATATGATTTTCCTTTCTATTACGCCCAAATTGCTCCATTTCCGTATGGAGATGGTAATAAAGGAGTTAAAGTACGTGATGCTCAGAGGAGGACGCTGCAATTGTCCAATACAGGAATGGTGGTGTTGTCCGACATAGGCGATACCACAGATATCCACCCCCGGAATAAAGAAGATGTAGGGTTAAGGTTGGCAAACCTGGCACTGAAGCATCAATATGGGGTTTTAAGTGAAACCGTAAGCAGCCCGTTGTATTCGGGGTTTACTGTTGATAAGGACCGAGTGACTGTTTCTTTCAGGTTCGCCGAAGGATTACATACCAAAAACAAGAAGTCTGAACTGTTTGAATTGGCGGGCGCAGATGGCAATTTCTATCCTGCCAAAGCAACCGTTAAAGGTGAGCAAGTAATACTTAGATCCAAGCAGGTCAAAGTTCCCCGGCAGGTTCGATACGCATGGGGTGATACCGCAATAGCCGACCTTTTTAACCAGGCCGGACTTCCAGCCTCCAGCTTCAGTAGTAAATAAATTGAGTATGAGTTTGAGTGTGCAGTGTCTAGTGTGAATTGTGCAGAATGCTTGGCCTGGCCAAAGTGGCGGCCCCCAAAAGTTTTTCAAAAACAAATTACCCCAACTCATCCTTGTGTGATTCATGAAATACTGCCATATTCACCGGATATAGAGTGTGAGTGTGAGTGTGGGTGTGGGTGTGAGTGTGGGTGTGGGTGTGGGTGTGAGTTGAAAATATGTTATAATAAAAAAAGCTAGTATGAGCAGGTGTTTTAATTTTTCAGCCGGGCCGGCCAATCTACCACTGGAAGTACTCGAAAAGGCTCAGCGGGACCTGGTTGATTATCAAGGTACCGGAATGTCGGTTATGGAGATGAGCCACAGGGGAAAAGATTATACTGCTATCCATCAAAAAGCCCAGCAGGATCTGAGAACCCTAATGGCAATTCCCGAAAACTACCAGGTACTATTTGTACAAGGAGGGGCTTCCACTCAATTCGCGGCGGTTCCATTGAATCTTTTTTCAGCAGCCAGAAAAGCGGACTACGTTAACACCGGGGCCTGGTCAAAAAAAGCAATTGCCGAAGCCAGACGCTACGGCGAAGTTACGGTGGTAGCCAGTTCAGAGGATAATACTTTTAACTACATTCCGGAATTGTCGCCGGAACATTTTTCAAAAGATGCTGACTACGTTCATATTACATCTAACAATACCATTTACGGTACCTGCTATCCGACTTTGCCGGAAACCGGAAGTATACCTTTGGTTTGCGATATGTCCTCAGATATTTTATCAAAACCGTATGATGTATCCCGTTTCGGGGTCATCTATGCAGGAGCGCAAAAAAATATAGGCCCCTCAGGTTTAACTATTGTTATTGTCAGAGAGGACCTAATCGGCCAGGCCCAGGATTTCATTCCAACTATGATGAACTACCAAACTCATGCGGATAACAACTCCATGTTCAATACTCCGGCCTGTTTTATTATCTATATGGCCGGACTGGTATTTGATTGGATGCTGGCCAATGGAGGAGTCGAAGCCATGGGAAAAAGAAACCAGGAGAAAGCTGGGATACTTTATCAGTTTTTGGATCAGTCAAACCTCTTTAAGGCAACGGTATCAGAAGCCGACCGGTCCATTATGAATATCCCGTTTGTCACTGGTAATGCGGATCTGGATCAGCAGTTTATCCAGCAGGCAGAAGTCAACAATTTTAAAACCTTGAAAGGTCACCGTTCGGTAGGAGGAATGCGTGCGAGCATTTATAACGCTTTCCCGAAAGAGGGTGTGGAAAAACTTGTCGACTTTATGGCAGAATTTGAAAAGTCAAATTCATAAATACTACTCAAAATGAGTTTCAAAGTTCAGGTCTTCAATAAAATCGACAACGCCGGGCTCCAGCGAATAAGTGACCAGGGGTATAAACACGGAGCAGACTTCGAGCAGCCAGATGCCATTTTGTTAAGAAGTTACTCATTACATGAATATCAATTTGCCCCAGGATTATTAGCAGTGGCACGAGCGGGTGCAGGAGTTAATAACATTCCGATTGAAGCCTGTACCAAACGAGGAATTGTAGTTTTCAATACCCCTGGTGCAAATGCCAACGCGGTAAAAGAGCTGGTAATCACCGGACTTATGCTGTCTTCCAGGAAAATTTACCAGGGTATAACCTGGGCTAACTCCCTGGATGGCAGCGGGAGTGAAATTCCGAAGTTAATAGAGAAAGGCAAGTCAAATTTTGCAGGTCCGGAAATACAGGGGAAAACACTGGGTGTAATCGGTCTGGGAGCTATTGGCATGCTGGTGGCAAATGCTGCGGAAAACCTGGGCATGAAGGTAGTTGGTTATGATCCCTATATCTCGGTGGATGCAGCCTGGCAGCTTTCAAAATACGTGAAAAAGGCCCCCAGTCTGGAGTCATTACTCAGACATTCCGACTATATCTCTTTGCATATGCCCTTGATGGACAGCACGAAGAATTTTATTGACAAAAGTAAAATTGCTTTAATGAAAAACGGTGTACGTATTCTTAATTTTGCACGTGCAGGGCTGGTCAATAATTCGGATATAATGGAAGCAGTGCAGCAGCAAAAAGTCGCCTGCTTTGTCACGGATTTTCCGGATGAACATTTAATTAGCCATCCCAACATCATTTCCTACCCTCATCTTGGCGCTTCTACCCCTGAATCCGAAAAGAATTGTGCGGTGATGGCGGTTGAAGAACTAATTGACTATCTGGAGAATGGAAACATTAAAAACTCTGTTAATTTTCCCTTAGCAGAACTACCGAGGACCGACGGGCCCCGGCTTATCGTAATCAACGAAAACATTCCTGCCATGGTTGGGCAAATAACCAACGTGCTGGCTGACCAACAAATAAACATCTCGGATATGCTGAACCAGCATCGAGGGAATATCGCCTATACTATTATTGATCTGGATGATAAAATTCAGAGCACGCAGCTAAAAAAGTTACAGGAAATAGCAGGGGTGATGAGAGTTCGGTATTTGGATTGATCGAGAAATCCTCACCAGCAAACTCCGGCGAGGATTTCAGTTCAGCAATTGGTAATTCCTAATTAGTAATTGAACTAGGTTCGGTAAACAATACCTCACTAATTTGGTTCAGGTGACTATGATCAGTACCGCAGCATCCGCCGATCACCTTTAGATTTGGCAGCAGCTCACGCAACTTTAAATAGCCTTCCGCCAGCTCATATATATTTCCGGTATCCAGGGTCTCACTGTTATCTAGCTCTTCATGGCTTTTGCAAGATGCATTGGCCCTGATTCCCTGAATCCTGTTGATCCAGTCTCCTTCGGCCTGCTCAAGTACTGGGGCAAAATGACTGGGATGCGCACAATTGATCATGTAATGTTGGGCATAGCCATCAGTTTGAACATCCACTCTTTGGATCGCCTCAGAAAGTTTTTCGCCACTGGGCAGGATTCCGTTAGTCTCCACGGTAAAAGAAATAACCACTGGTACGCCAAATTGTTGAGCAGCCATAACTATACCAGAAGCTTCCTGACTGTAATTTATAGTCATAGCAGTAACTACATCAACATCGGCATAGGCGAAATCCTGTATCTGGGCACGGTGATATTCTTTGGCCGCCGTTGTACTCATCATTGTTCCGGGAATATATCCGTCTCCCCTGGGACCAAGACAACCACTTATTAAAAACCTGTCAGAAGGATAGGATTGTTGTTCAATAAACTGACGAAGGAAGTAAACTGAATGTTGGTTTATTTCACTTAGCTGCGCTGTAGAATATCCCAAGACCGGGGCCCAGTCTGAATGAGCACGCCAGGTTGGAGTCTCCAAAATAAAATCAATCCCTCTCTTAGCGGCAATGTCCACGTAGGTTTGATAATAATCCAGAAGAATCTTACGACCATCGTCTGTATTGAGCAATTCAAAAGCCGCAAAATGATTCAGTTCAATTCCTTGGTGATAGACCAGGGTGGTTTCCATTCCACCGTCTGTCAGGTAATACTGTTTGTTGAAAATATTTAATAAATCCTTCATGACGCTATTTTATTAACCGGTTTAACAAGATGATTAGTTCTGGACACTTCTTTCGGCTGCTTCTCGTCCGGAGTAGTTACATCCTTGGTAGTTACATCCTTGAAAAGTAGCATATCTCCTACCCTGGCAGAAGCGCCATGGTAAAACCCTGTTTTATGACTAAAAGTCCTGGGGTTTTTAAAAGTGCCGAATAGAATATCAAAAATGGCCAAGTCGGAATAGTTATACCTGTGCACTCCCTTGGCGTGATGAATGGTATGGCTTTCAGGCCGTTGAATAATATAACCCAACCAGTGAGGTGTCTTGATATTTGCATGCTGGAAAATACCCAAAAATGTAGTGGTTAGCAGCATCAAGGTAATGGCCTGAGGGGTCAAACCGGCAATCAGACTAAAGCACACACTTCCCAAAACAGTCCAACCGATCATATCCAGGGGGCTAAAATAGAACGCACCGTAGGTATCTAATCGTTCTGCGCTATGGTGCATCTGGTGAAATGAGC
>BQJT01000132.1 GCA_021604845.1 Cyclobacteriaceae bacterium | reverse complement strand
CATTTGCTGGTTCAGTTTAAAGTAAACCACATGGCCAGCCTTCAGCCCGGGGATCTCAAGGTAAACCGTTTTTCTATCCTGAGAAACGCTTACTTCAGTAACCTGCAAAGTAGTTAAATCCATTTTTGGCCCACCATATGACTTGGTTGGTAAGTACCACCATTGTTGTATCCCATAATCAGCGGGCAAATTCCCCTGATCACTGGCTAGGGGTTGCGTAAATTCTATTTCAAAACCACTCCTTTTTGACCGTACCTGCAGCATTTCAAAGGTTGTTTTACCATTGTAGTTCATTCTTTGCAAACCCGACCTTTTACCTTTCCAACTCCATCCGCCAACCATGCCGGCCTGCCCAATGTAAAGTGCTCCATCGGGGCCCCACCGCAATCTGTTTACACCTGCTTTCAGGCCTTGAGTAAACCGGAACACTACCCCCTGGTATTCCCCATTTACTTTTTCAAGAAAGGCTCGTTTAATACCTCCGTGTGTCACATCTCCCAGTAGCATTTGCCCGTTATAGGGGCCATCATCAATAGTAGTAGGTTCGGAAGGAGAATTAGCAATTTCATCCTGAGGCAGCCAAATAGTGGGTGGATCATCTTTAATGCTTAGTATCGAATCGGGCAACCCTCGACGCATACCATAGAAACCTCCGGGTTTAACATGGATCAACTTACATCCGGGAAGCCACTCTCCCTGGTTATCAGTTACAAATATTTCACCATCTACTCCAAACCCGATTCCATTGGGTTGTCTTAATCCCAGATTTAAATGCTGAAAGGAGCCATCCAATGAAATCTTAATAGTTCTTCCACGGTCCGGCAACGGTTTCTCATTAGCCATTAAGCGCATAGGAACCGAAAGATTCGCATAGAAATGTTGGTCACGATAGATCAACCCAAACGCGAACTCATGAAAATCGTTGGAAACCCCAAAACCATTACAAACCGCTTTATATTCATCAATGACATCATCGCCGTCGTGATCAATCAATTGAGTTAGCTCATTCTTTTGCAGTACGAAAATGGATCCATCTACAACCTCGGCCCCCAGCGGTTCCATAAGACCTTGCGCAATTAGCTTTACACTAACCTTGCTGCTGTCTCCAGATTGAACCCCATCCACTATATAAACAGACCCTTCAGCCGTCCAGGTGGTCACCAGCAGTCTTCCGTCGGGGAAAAAAGCCAGTCCCCCTACAGTAAATTCATATCCCGGCGGTTCCAGTGAGACTAAATCGTAGCTGGGATGCACACCCTCCAGAGGTGTTCCATGCCCGGGTTTTAAATATACCTGCTTGGTTATTTTTGGAGCAGGCTTCCTGTTATCGGCTTCACCCTCTTCTCCGTCCAGAGACAGTATGAAATTCACCATTAGTTGGATATCCTCATCCTCCAAATCCGGATGAGGGTTCATCAGGGTAGCTCCCCACACTCCTGATCCTCCTAGTTTAACTTTGCTAACCAGGTAATCCACTACTTCTTCGGTATGAGCGTATTCTTTTGCTATCTCAGTAAAACCAGGACCAACGGTATTTTCTGACCATTCATGGCAGGTGAGACAATCTGATTTCTCCAACCAGTATCGCCCCTTATCTTCGGTTCTGATTGATTCTTTGGTTTGAGCCTGCATTGGAAGAGGCTGAAACCCGGTCCTCAGTACGGTTTCAGGCTGGTTTAGCACAAGCACTTGCCCCTGAGTTTCCAGGTAAACCGGTGTACTACTTTCAGAATTCTTGAAAAACACCCTTTCCAAACCAGGAGCGCCCTGCTCAGAAACAAAATACTCAGGGCGTTCTTCAATATGAAAATCTTTGTCAGTGGTTGACAGGGTGTAACCAATAAAAATATGTCCCTGCTTAAAACGATATCCGGTGAATCGAACTTCCGGAATGATTCGAACACCATTTTCTTCTACCCACCAGGTGTCACCGGTATTTTGATCTACGGCATAGCTGGCTCCCCAGGTTGTGGGTTGTATCACCTTGGTATCGTTAAAAACAATACCATCCCAATTCACCCCTCCACGCCAGGCCTTGTAGAACCGGCAATTTTCAAGGTCGTAGGCAACATACATATTTGAATCCAAAGCCAGGGTAAGCATCCTGGGTTGATAATCCAGGATTGAACGAATAGCCCATGGTTGCACCGGCCTTTCCGGTATAAAAGCCTGCTCTGTTCCGCAGCCAAACATCAAAAACAATGGAATGCAAATTGGGGCTATTCTTCTGATAAGGTGCATTGACTCTAATTCATGATTAGGCGGTAAAGTCCTTTGCCTTCTATACCTACGTACAGGAATCCATCAGGTCCTTGTTCGACATTTCTAACCCGCCCAATACCTTCCGCAATCTTTTCCTGCGAAACGATCTGATTGCCGTTCACTGTTGCATGCACCAGGTAGCTGAACTTTAATGAACCGATGATCAGGTCACCTTCCCATCCGGGATACTTATCCCCGGTTACCACGGTCATCCCACAAGGTGCTATCGAAGGAACCCAATAGATCACCGGACTTTGCATACCAACCCGTGCGGTGTCTTCGGCAAAGGATGTACCACTGTAGTTAATTCCATAACTCAGTATTGGCCAACCGTAGTTTTTACCAGGTTCAATCAGGTTCACCTCATCCCCTCCCTGAGGTCCATGTTCATGCTCCCAGATGAGGTCAGAATCCTTGTTTATAGCCAAACCCTGGGGGTTTCGATGCCCATAAGAATATATCGCGGTTTTGACCCCGGATTGATCAATGAAAGGGTTGTCATCAGGAATGCGTCCATCATCCATAATCCGATAGATCTTTCCACCATCTCTGGTCAAGTCCTGCGGGTTTTTGTCTCTGTTGCCCCTGTCACCAATGGAAAAATACAAATATCCTTTTGAATCAAAAGCCAATCTGCTACCCCAGTGATTCCCATCAGTACTATTTGGTGAAGCCTTGTACAGCACTTTCTTATCCGATAGTGAAGATCCATCAAAAGTAAACCGGGCAATAGTGGTATTGCCACCGCCTCCCGGGCCTTCTTTGCTGCCATATGATAGGTATATCCAGTTATTATTTTGAAAATCAGGATGTAATTCAATATCGAGTAAACCTCCCTGGCCCCTTACATAGATTTCCGGGAGACCCTGTACCTTTTCCGCAAGTAATTTACCAGCACGTATGATGCGGATTTCCCCCTTTTTTTCAGTAACTAAAATATCTCCATTTGGTAAAAATGCCATACCCCATGGGTTCTCCAGACCTCCTGCAACCTCCACATACGAAATCGAAGCATTGTTTGGTTTAATTTCAGCGGGTTGCGACCTGGTCTGACAACTGGTGATTTGGAGTATCAGCAATAGTACCACGGTTCTCCATAGGTCGGGTGCATTTTTGAAAATGATTCGCATATCGATATAACTGTATCTTTATTGGCTAATACCGGAAAATTAAGGAAGGACGAAACCAACCTGTTAACTTGAAAGTTATAGAATTAAATTGGTATATACGGACCTTAAAGGGGCTTTATTCTCAAACAATCAACTGGTACCTGACCTTTTCCTCAAGCCGGTGTCTATGTTAAGCGTTAAATGCAATATCTATTGCTAACGAACGTTAGTTTTTGTATTTTTACTAAATGCAGTTAGTTGAACGAACATCTCCCAGAAAACAACAAATAGAGAAACAGGCTACAGTTTTGTTCAAAAGCAAAGGGTACGCTGCTTCCAGCATGAGGGATCTGGCTCAGGCACTTGGTATTGAGGCCGCCAGTTTGTACTCTCATATCAGGTCGAAGCAGCAGATTTTGCATAAAATTTGTTTTGAGATGGCCCGTGAGTTTTTCAAAGCTATCCACAAAATAGATGAAATTACTCCAGTCCTGAAGTTGCAGGCTGCTATTGCCAGCCATTTTAAGGTTATTACCCGGCACCCGAATGCTACCGCGGTATTCTTCACCGAATGGCGTCATCTGGAAGAACCAGCATTAACAGAATTTCTGGCTTTACGCAGCCAGTATGAACAATATTATATTGATACTATTCAACAGGGAATAACTGCCGGTAATTTTAAAAATATAGATCATAAACTAGCCATGATGACCATCCTCTCTGCAATAAATTGGACCCATCAATGGTACCGGCCAACAGGGAAACTGTCTGTTGATGAGATAGCGGATCAGCTTTCACAATTATTAATAAACGGATTAGGCAATACCAGTAAATAATATAATATGTACGGAGGAGGAAACATTTTTGAGGTAAACAAGTCGGACAATCTTAACCAGGAGGACCCTGTTAAGTTGGACGAATTTGAGGCACGCATCGCACGGGGAGAGAAAGTGGAACCGTCTGACTGGATGCCGGCATTATACAGGAAGCAGTTGATACGAATGATTGAGCAGCACGCCCATAGCGAAATTATAGGGGCGCTGCCCGAGGGTACCTGGATTACCCGGGCTCCTGGTTTTAAAAGAAAAATGGCGTTGATGGCAAAGGTTCAGGACGAAGTTGGGCATGCCCAACTTTTATACAGCGCGGCCGAAACTTTGGGAAAATCCAGAGAACAAATGATGCAGGACTTAATCAACGGCAGGTCCAAGTACTCCAACATCTTTAACTATCCGGCTTTTACCTGGGCCGATAGCACCATCATTTCCTGGTTGGTGGACGCAGGAGCCATTGTTAATCAGTTGGCCAACTCCAAAGGCAGCTACGGCCCCTATTGTCGTGCACTCGAAAGGATTTGTGCTGAAGAATCGTTCCATTTGAAGTATGGACATCATGCAGTAATTCACCTGGCCACTGGAACCAATATTCAACGTGAGATGGTTCAGGGCGCACTTAATCGTTGGTGGCCACCAATGATGCATTTTTTTGGACCGCCCGATAAAATTTCGGTACACACTGAAGTGCTTACCAAGTGGAAAGTAAAGATGGCCACCAATGATGAATGCCGGCAGCAGTTCCTTGATATGTATGTACCCAAGATCTGGGAACTTAACCTTACAATTCCGGACCCAAATCTCCGAAAGAATAGTGAAACCCGTCAATGGGAATACAGCGAACCGGATTGGGATGAATTTATCAGGGTTATTAATGGTGATGGTCCCTGCAATGCAGAGCGATTGAGCGTTCGAAGAACTGCAGAAGAACGCGGAGAATGGGTAAGAAAAGCACTGTTGACCAAAGAAGCAAAATACGTGACTCCGCTGGCATAAGGATATGAAAATGGATTCATTAGATCCCAGGATAAAACGCTGGAAGTTGCAGGAACAAAGACAAGAGGAATACAGCAGTTCCTCGCTTGACCAACTACCTACCTACGAGGTTTTTATACAATTAAAGGAGGGGAAAGCCTTTGAGCATGCCGGAATTGTACATGCCAGCACCGCTGATATGGCATTTTTGTTTGCTAAAGAACAGTTTAGCCGGCGGTACAGTTGTACCGGAATGTGGGTTGTAGCCTCGGAACAGGTTTGGGTCACAACTTATTCGGAATTGGAAGAAAATATCTATGATCACATCGGACAGCCCGCTGGCGAAGAGAATGATCCTCAAGATGATTTTGATGTATTTCACCTTTACAAACGCGGTAAGCAGCACAAACATGTGGGACAGGTTAAAGCCCAGGACACCAGAATGGCATTGTTGAAAGCGAAGGCTTCCTTTGATACCGGAAGACCTGTGTTGAATATTTGGTTGATCAGATCAATTAATATTCAGGCGAGTACTCCGGAGGACCAGGTAATTTGGTCTACTTTGAGTGAAAAAACCCACCGGGACGTGATATCATACCGTGCAGGAGATAAACTAAATAAATTTAAAGAAAAACATAATGAAGGGTAACCAGAGCCAATCGGCACTGAAAAAACTGCTATACAATATCGCTGATGACTTGCTTATTTTGGGTCATAGAAATTCAGAATGGACCGGTATTGGTCCTTTGTTAGAGGAGGATATCGCTTTTAGTTCAATGGCCCAGGATAAAATAGGGCAAAGTCTGGCAATTTATGAACTGTTGCATCAACTTGGTGAACCCCACCCTGACACAGTGGCATTTATGCGGAACGCCAACCAGTTTCATAACTGTCAGTTGGTTGAACTACCGATTGGTGAATATCAATTTAGCCTGGTTCGCCATTTTCTGTTCGATCATTCATTATTACTACGTTTTCAGGGTTTAACGGATTCCAGTTATGAACCCCTGGCGCAGGTTTCACAAAAACTGGTGGGTGAGTTGCGCTATCATGTTATGCATGCTGATTCCTTCATTAGACAGCTGGGAACGGCAAATGAGGATAGCATTGGCCGGATGCAAACGGCGTTGGATATAGCAGTACCCTACGCCCTGGGGATATTTGAAAAATCTCCTGAAGAGGAACAAATAATCTCAGAGGGAATATTTACCGGCGAACAAAATCTGTATGACGCCTGGTGCCGGGAGATCTCCAAAACAACCTCATTAACTTCGTTGAAGTTACCTGAACTAAATCCGGAACAAGCGATTACCGGTGGCCGGCAGGGTAAGCATACAAAACACTTGCAGCTTTTATTAGATGAAATGGCTGAAGTATTTAAACTGGAACCCGGGGCGGAGTGGTAAAATTGAATGTGCTTCGCCGTCATTAGTCCAGAAGGCGTGGACGGCAGCTGTGAGTTAGTGAATTAAATGAGTTACCAAGTGAAGTATACAAAAGAGGACATATTAAAATGGTTAGAAGTGGTAAAAGATCCGGAGATTCCGGTAATCTCCCTGGTCGACCTGGGTGTTATAACCAATATCGATATAGGTCCGGATGATAAAGTTTTGGTGGATATGACACCCACATTTGTAGGATGTCCGGCAATAGATTATATGAAAAAGGAAGTTGAAGAGGTGTTAGCTGCCAAAAGCGTTAAATTCGACGTTAGAGTAAGCTTCAAATCCCATTGGAATTCCAACCGGATAACTGAAAAAGGTAGAACTGCGCTTAAAAAATTTAGACTTACCCCGCCTGCCAGATACCAGGTATTTCCGGATTTGGACATACTGAAACATGCAACCTGCCCCAATTGTGATAGCCAGGACACTGAAATGAAATCCCCGTTTGGTCCTACCCTTTGCCGCTCCCTACATTACTGCAATAATTGCCGGCAAGCCTTTGAGCAATTTAAACCGGTTTGAGACAGAAACCAGGGACGGATGTTACGAATTGCGATCACGCCTTTCAAGCTAACCTAACCGGGTTAAGTATTTTTTTGCTACACTTAGAGCCCTGAGTTCATTTTTCTTCTTAAAAGAATGTCCTTCCATTCTTATTAGGATGTCCTTAAGTACCCGGATGGCCTCATTAATATGGGGTCCCTTATTCAACATGACACACTCTGCTTGCGCTCCCTGAGCAGCATCAGATATTTCAGCCCTGGTTGGTATACCGGTCTTTGCAAGGTTTTCAAGCACCTGAGTAGCCCAAATGACCGGGATGTGGGCAGCTTCACATAGCCACAAAATCTGATTCTGAACTTCTGAAATACGTTCGAATCCAATTTCAATTGCCAAATCACCTCTGGCTATCATCACCCCTATTTTATTTCTAACCATTCCCTCAAATAAGATATCCGGTAAGTTTTCGAATGCTTCCTGGTTTTCTATTTTGAATACAACTCCCAGGTCTTTGGCGTTGTTTTTCTCAAGTTCATGGTATAGTTTTTTGACATCAGCGCCTGTTCGCACGAAAGAATATCCAATGATATCAGCGTGTTTACATATAAAGGGCAAGTTTTCCATATCGCTTTCTGTCAAAGCCGGAAGGTTAAGTTTCGTATTCGGCAGATTGATGCCCTTATGCGATGATAATTTGGATTTATAGCAAGCGGTAGTAACAATTTCTATATAATCTTCTTCCTTCTTAACCACATTTGCCCTAATCATACCATCATCAAATAAGATGAGATCTCCCGTTTGAGCATCATCAATTATCTGAGGCAATAAAACGCCAACCTCCGCTTTTTCAAGTTGTTCACCCCCTTCGCTAAATTTAGATTTTTTTCCGGTTGTCTCTCTTTTTGTCAGACGGATATGCTCGCCAACTTTAATTGGGATCCTATCCTTTACCTTCCCATCTTCTTCGTATATTTCTATTCCCGATGTCCTTATCTTGGGCCCGGATAGGTCCATATAAATTTTTAATCTTTCCCCTGTTTCTTCCTGAATTTGATCTATGAATTCAACCATTTTTTGCCAAATTTCGATATTCCCATGGCTCAGGTTGATTCGTGCAATTTCCATCCCGTTCAATACCATCTCCTTGATAATCGTCTTATCTTCGGCCGCTTCATTGGGAAGTGTTACCATGATTTCTGTGAAATGCTTTTTCCGCTTCTCGTTAAATAAAATGTTGGCATGTTTCCTGAGCAACTTTTTGCTTCTTTTGTAACCTACCAGTTCTAGCTTTGTTTTAAGCCCAACTTCATCGGATGCGTCTCGGTCAAGAAGTCGGAGATTTCTAACCACGTTAGAAAGATTGCTCAGTACATATCCCTCAGCAGTCCTTAATGAGGAAATACCAAGATCTGACAGAGCATCATGATATTTCCTCAGGTCATAGCTTCTTAGCAATAAATAGCGATAAAAGTTTTTTGCACTGAGTCTATAATCCTTATGAACTCCCGAGGTTCTGTTGTTTATAACTCTCTCACTTTCAACTATCTGAGTTAAGATGTCAGAAAGTTCTTTGATAAGCTTATGTATTTTCATTTCTATCTATATACTCAAATGCCATCTGGCGAAAACGATTTTAAAAGTACACAATTACAAGAGGTGTTTTTAGATATTCAATAATTATGGTATAGAGTCCGCTAAACCTCCAGTTGAACTGGATCAATTTCGAATAATATCTATCAACCATTCAGAAACAGTCATTTAACTTTAAATTGCAAGGACGCTGCCATAAACTCCTGTCTTATGAACTTAAAACTTTTATTTCTTATAGCTGCTTCAATATTTGTTTTTAAGTCGTTGGCCCAGGAAACTTTCCCGCGTAATGATGTAAAAGATCCAAGGATCAGGGCTTACGCGTTCATTAATGCCACCATATATCCTGATTACCAAACCAGAGTTGACAATGCCACCTTATTAATCAAGGATGGTGAAGTGGTAAATATTGGAGCGGGGATAACAATACCGGATGGGTATATAATTGAAGACCTTGAAGGCAGTTTCATTTATCCTTCTTTGATTGACTTATATACAAATTATGGGCAACCTTCAGTCAAATTAAGTGGAACTAGTCCTTTCGGCTCAATACGAGAGAAAATCACTTCCACCACACCGGGGCCTTATAATGCTAATGAAGCCATAAAATCTCACTATCATGCAGCTGAGAATTACCAGCCTGACTCAGAAGCAGCTAAAAGTTTAAGAGAAGCTGGGTTTGGCACAGTGCTTACCTTTAGACCGGATGGGCTGGCGCGCGGTTCATCGGCATTTGTTAGCCTGGATGATAATAATGCCAATGAAACCGTGCTACACTCACGGGCAGCAGCTCACTATTCGTTCTCAAAAGGGACTTCAAAACAGTATTTCCCGGTTTCTCCCATGGGATTTATTGCACTCCTTCGTCAGACCTACATGGACGCAGCATGGTATGGAAATTTAAATCCGAAGCCTTTTACGGATCAATCACTGGATGCCTGGATCCAATTGCAGAGCCTGCCCCAGATTTTCGATACCAGGGACTGGAGAAGCCTGCTTCGCGCTGATCGGCTGGGAGATGAGTTCGGGGTTCAATACATTATCAAAGGATCTGGTGATGAGTACCATCGCATCCGGGAAGTAAAATCAACCGGAGCCTCTCTTATTATTCCTGTAAATTATCCAAAAGCTTATGAGGTAGAAGACCCCTTTGATGCAGTCAATGTTTCATTGACCGATATGAAGCATTGGGAACTTGCACCGACTAATCCCGGAGTCCTGGAAAAGAATGAAATCAATTTTGCTTTTACTACCGACAGTTTGAAAAACAAGAAAGATTTTATTCCTAACCTCAGGAAAGCAGTTGAAAACGGCTTAAGCAAAGAAACTGCCTTAAAAGCAACTACCCATAATCCGGCTGATATGATCGGAATGGGTAACCGAATTGGAAGCCTGGAAGCGGGGAAAATGGCCAATTTCCTTATTACTTCCGGAGATTTATTTGATAAGGAAACCAAAATCTATGAGAACTGGATTCGAGGGATTAAATATATCATTAATGAAAAAGATCCCTCTGAGGTCAGTGGTAATTATCTTCTAACCATTGTCAATACCGATTTTAATCTGGAAGTTAAAGGTAAAGCTGGTAAGGAAGAGTTTAAAATTATAGTTGACGATTCCACCTCAATTGAGGTAACCGCAAAAATGGATAGGGAGCTGATCACACTCCGGTTCAAACCGGCAGCAGAGAATCAATATATTGCATTATCCGGATGGAAAACCGGGGACAAGGGATGGGCTGGTACCGGTCGCCTGGTGGATGGACAATGGATTGAATGGAAAGCGATTTACAGCAGTGAAATCGCCCAGGAAGCTAAATCAGAGAAGCAGGAGAGTGAAAAATCCAAGGAATTGGGAAAAGTTATTTATCCGTTTGTCGCTTATGGTTCGGAACAAATTCCCCGGCAACAGACCATTTTAATTAAAAATGCCACAGTATGGACTAATGAACCTGAAGGGGTGCTTCAGAACACAGATGTACTGTTACAGAATGGGAAAATATCCAAGATTGGCAAGAACATAAATGCTTCAGATGTCAGGGTGATTGACGGAACAGGAAAACACCTTACGGCAGGTATTATTGACGAACATTCACACATTGCCCTTGATGCGGTAAATGATGCAGCTGCCAATTCCAGTATGGTCCGTATGAAGGATGTGGTAAATTCAGAATCAATTTCAATATATCAAGCCCTATCGGGTGGAGTTACAGCCGCGCAGCTATTGCATGGATCGGCAAACCCGATTGGGGGCCAGTCAGCACATATTAAGTTGCGTTGGGGTAAATCTCCAGCCGAACTTTTAATTAACGGGTCAGATGAATTTATAAAATTCGCTTTGGGTGAAAATGTGAAAAGGTCCAGCAATCCCAATTCACAGCGTTATCCACAGTCCCGAATGGGGGTGGAGCAAATCTATATGGATGCGTTTACGGCCGCCGCCGATTATAAAAAAGAATGGGATGTTTATAATAGTCTTTCTTCCAGGTCCAGGGGGACTGCTATCCAACCGAGACGTGACCTGGCTATGGACGCCATGGTCGAAGTCCTGGAAGGCAAAAGGTTCATCACCTGCCACAGTTATGTACAGTCTGAAATTAACATGCTGATGAAGGTTGCAGAAAAATTCAACTTTAGGGTAAATACCTTTACACATATTATGGAAGGTTATAAAGTAGCTGATAAAATGGCAGCACATGGTGTAGGCGCATCTACTTTTTCTGATTGGTGGGCTTATAAGTGGGAAGTTCGATATGCCATTCCTTACAACCCTACATTAATGCATAATGAGGGGGTGGTAACTGCAATTAACTCTGACAATTCAGAAATGATGCGCAGGCTAAACCAGGAAGCGGCCAAATCGGTGAAATACGGAGGGATGTCAGAAGAAGATGCACTGAAACTGGTAACCCTGAATCCGGCTAAACTTCTTCATTGGGATGATCGAATGGGCAGTATAAAAGTGGGCAAAGATGCCGATGTTGTGTTATGGAGTGACCACCCGCTTTCTATCTATGCTAAAGCGGAACAGACCATTATTGATGGTACTGTTTATTTCGATATCGAAAGAGATAAAAAGTTAAGGCAGGAACTTGCAAAGGAAAGGGCACGCCTGGTAACGAAAATGATTGAAGAGAAGGAACCGGGCAGTGACTCGCAACCTGTAGCTTCAAATCCGGAGAAAGATTTTCACTGTGAAAGCATCTTTGGATATGATTTTGAATTGTTAGAAGATTAATACCAGTGGGGATGAAAAAATTAAAATATATAGTTCTGGCGATACTGTTAAACTCTACTCTTGTATTTGCCCAATATCCATTGAAGCCTGGTCCACAGCAATCACAACCGATCCTGCTGAAAGGAGGTACGGCTCACCTGGGTAATGGAAGGGTTATTCAAAACTCGATTATCGGATTTGACCAGGGAAAGTTGACCGTGGTTGGGGATGCTGCAACTACAGGCATTGATGAATCCAACTACCAGGTAATCGAAATAAAGGGAAAGCATGTTTACCCAGGGTTCATATTACCTAATACGAACCTCGGCTTATCTGAAGTGGGAGCACTAAGACCTACCCGTGACTACCAGGAAAGAGGAGAATTAAACCCAAATGTGAGGTCCATTATTTCCTATAATACAGATTCTGAATTAATACCTACGTTTCGTTTCACTGGAATTTTTACCGCACAAATCACTCCCAGGGGAGGTCGCATTTCAGGAAGTTCATCAGTAGTTCAACTGGATGCCTGGAATTGGGAAGATGCGGTAATTAAAGAAGATGACGGCATACATTTGAACTGGCCCTCCAGGATGACGGGAAATTTTAATTTTATCTCGTCTTCCTTTGAGCGTAAACCTAATAAGGAATACAAAAATCAGGTTGATGAATTAAGAACATTCTTTGGTGAAACGAAGGCCTATAACCAACAGGGGGAAAAAGAGCATAACTTAAAAATGGAAGCTACAACAGGGCTGTTTGACGGTTCAAAATCGCTTTTTATCCACGTGAACAGAGCAAAAGAAATTTTTGAAAGTATTTCCTTTGCCAAAGAATTTGGTATTGCCAAGGTAGTGCTGGTGGGGGCCTCCGAGATAATGATGGTGGCTGATTTTGTAAAAGAAAATAATGTCTCGGTTATTCTTGCAAATATTCACCGTACTCCAACCCACACTGATGAGGACATTGATCTCCCATTCCGGCTGCCATATCTCCTGCAGCAAAAAGATATTAAGTATGCCATTGGCTATTCCAGCGGGTCGATTGCATATAATTCAAGGAACCTGCCCTTTTCAGCTGGGACTGCCGCGGCCTACGGGTTGACCAAGGAACAGGCACTGCAAGCAATTACTCAGAACACTGCGGTGATATTAGGAATTGATTCTACTTGTGGTACACTGGAAAAGGGAAAAGATGCCACCTTGTTCGTATCGATTGGTGATGCATTGGACATGCGGACCAACCAAATTGAATTGGCCTACATTCAGG
>BQJT01000131.1 GCA_021604845.1 Cyclobacteriaceae bacterium | reverse complement strand
TGTCCTCTATGGTCCAGAGGTTATATCCATCGGATATCGACCGGTTAGGTTTTAATATATCAATCATAATGCCAGATTTGCTTCGGTTTCGTACCGCCGAGAGATCCGGGCCAAAATTAGTCCCATTGGTACCGCTGATCTGGTGGCAAATTGCACAGGACCTGGCAAATACTTCGGCTCCCCGAATTGGGTCACCTTCCAGTGTCAATACCGTTTGATATTGCTGCCACACTGAATCTGATATGGTTTCATTACCTTCCAATACCTTGCGAGCCAATTTCCTGACTTCATCATTGCTACTGTTTAGGAATCGAACGGTTCTACTCCACCCTAACACGGAAGAGCTGATTCGCCTGTTTTTAATGGCCCTGAGAAATAACAACTGGCGCGGGTTGTCTACCATAAAAGCGCTTACTGCCAGATCTCTTTCCTCCGGAGATAGTTTAGCCCAGATTTCAACCAGTATCTCTACCTCTTCTTCCCCACTAGTCTGTTGCAATGCCTCAATGGCCGCCTTTCTTAAAGCAATATTCTCCCCACTCAGTAGCAATTTTCGAAACAGTTTAGAATTCCCATCAGCATCTGACCAGGCTAATACTTTCAGTGCATCAGACCGAAACCCGGGGTCCTGCATGGGGTCCTCAGCTACCCGGAGCGCTATGTTCTCTATAGGTTGCTTCCGACTAAAATATTCCAGTGCATTCAGCAATTCCAGGCTATTCGACCGAATTAGCGGATCTGTTGAGCTGGTGAAGTAGGCAGTCAAATTACTATAAATACCGGATGGGCCGTTCGAGAGGTTGCCTTTCACCGTTTGTGCCAACCCTTCCATAGCCGCCACCCGCCACCAATTATCACCAGAACTGGAGTTACTCTTAATTAACCCGAGTACTTCATTTACTTCCTGCGTTTGCCCACGCTTCCCTATGGTTCTGCAAATGTTGGTAAACATCGTTGCTGCACCAGGTGAAGGTGAATCACCAAGTTGGTTAACACTTTTCTTAAAAAGTCCCATCACATTAACTGAAGTGGCAGATAACCCCGCCAACTGCATCCATGGATCGTCAATATCCTTTAACACTAACTCCTGCCTGGCCTGGTCTGCTTCAGGGGATTCATAAAAACCAAGGGTACAAAGGAGCTGATACCTGACCTTAGGGTGCTCATCATGTGCCATATCGATCAACCTTCTCTCCATAGTTGACGAAGAATTGCGATGCAACTCTGCGATCTTTATTGCATTAACCCGTACTCCTGCTTCAGGATGTTCCAGTGAGCGGTATATTAAGTCCTCATCGAAATGTCTTAATCCTTCAAGCGTCCACAATGTGTGTACTACACCCAAACTATTGGCCGTTTCAATAAATTCTTTTAAATCAGCCACTAATGAAGTGTCCTGACTGCTGACTATTAGCCTCTGAGCGTTACGTCGCCACCAGATATTGGAATTCCCAAGATACGGGATCAGCTCCTTATTGGACTGTTGTCCCAAAGTCATACTCAGGCTGTTGCCTGCCTTGCCGGCGTGCAGGCTGTTGCTAACCGGGGGTGTCCCGTTCGGTATTATTTTGTAAATACGGCCTTTGTCACTCCCTTCATAAAGGTCACCTGAATTTAGCACCTCTTCTGACATCCACTCCGGGTGTTCGATGATTTTCCTATGGTAATCAATCATATACATTGCACCATCTGGGCCGATATAAAAATTTACCGGACGAAACCATCCGTCAGTTGAAGCCAGGAATTCCTTGTCTGCAAACTGCTTTTGTGAATAGAAGGTTGCTCCTTTCTGATACATTATATCGGTATGAACCAGGTTATGAGTAGGCTCAGCAATGAATACTACCTGCTCATATGGTTCCGGGTAAAGCCCTCCCTGATACCAGGTGATCCCGCAGGATGAAGTAATTGCACCCACCTCCGTCAACAACTGATGCTCAGGATTTTCGGTAATTGGAAAGATCTCAAATCCAATGCCGTAATCTGGCACATATTGCATGGCAGTTGCCAGTTCAAGGTTTTTATTACGATCCAGGTAGGGGGCACCGAAAACCTCATGATAAATGTGGGACCAATTTTTAGTTCCGAAGTGGTCTCCCCATTGATTGAATGTGTGGCCATATTGTGAATTACCGGAAAGCATTTCCAAACGGTGGTTGATTAGATCTACCCGTACATTCAAATCGTTGGCGTTTTTTGGCAAGCTGGCGCTCATATGCTGGCCGGGAAACCGGATCTCCTCCCCCACATCGCCGAATATATCCTGAAACGCATTCGATTCATAAGTACCTTCATTTGCCAGGTATATCCAGTTATCCAACCCATAAATGGGATTGTTGAAATTGTGCTGAGGATTAGACAGGGCAAATCCTGTAAGTACCACTTCTTTCTTATCGGCCGTGCCGTCGTTATTGGTATCTTCAAGGTATAGTAAGTCCGGTGGGTCGGAAACCAATATCCCGGATTTCCATTTCATAATACCGGTTGGCAAAGTTAGCTGATCGCAAAACACCTCACTTCGATCGAATATCCCGTCCAGATTATCATCATATAATCTTTTAACCAAGCCGCTCCTGCTAACGTCCAAAGGATAACCATGCATCTCTATCACATAAACCGCCCCGTTTTCATCAATTTCCATATCCACCGGATCGGAAATCAAAGGCTCCATAGCAACCAGTTGGAGCTGGAAACCGTCTGCAATTGAAAAAGTGGACAGGATTTGTTCTTGCGGGCTTGAGCCATTGGGGGTGCAACCGAATAAAATGGCACCGATAATAATATAATGTATCCTCAACTTTTTTTGTTTGGGATTTAAAATAGTAAGAATGTTCCAGATTTGTACCAAGAGGACCTATCGTCCTCATTAATAAAAGAACAATTCATCGACAAAAAGCCATCCTGGTTTTCCTTTAGCATTGTGCCAGGAAGGTAATTTTCCCACTGGCCGCCCTTTCACCTGATAGTATCTATACTTTGATGGTTCGAATTCCAAAACCACCGCAGTTGCCTCATTCGGGCTGTTTTTGTGATCTTCAGGTAGCTTTTTCCTCGATAAAAGTTGCATTTGCTGCTTGTCGTTCCCACCCAATATTTCAACTGACAGGGGGGACATGATCTGACTTCCGGTATTTACCAGATAGCAAAAAACCAGTTGGGACAGTTCGGCTGGTTCGGTCCCAAAATCAAATATTGCTTCAAACGGAGTACCATGGAAACCCAGCCACTCCTTTCCTTTGAAGTTGGAGGCCTTACCTTTCTCAAGGTCTGTTAATGATGCGGTTCCTCTTCCGGGATATTCCTTATCCGGTGGATGCTGTAATTCAATTTCTTTTGGAGTAAGCCCTGGAGTGAACACCTTATATTCAATGGTATCACTGGTCAACCACTGATCTTTAAAAGCAAAAGCCTTCACTCTGGTGTAACCCTGAACTTTGAATGGACCCTGGTACAGGTCCGAAGAGATACTGTCCGGGTCTGTGCCATCCGTGGTATATCTTATAGTCACACCTGACAGCTTATGCTCCAGTATTACTTCTTCCCCAGGCATCAATACGGTTGACTTATTCTTCAGTAGCGGGCTGGTCAATTGTATGGGCGGTTCCTGATCAGCGGCATATCCCAAATAAAAATCAATATCAGGAAGTTGTTTTTTCAATTCATCCAATTGCTGGTCAGTGATTCTGGTATTCCATAAATACACTGATTCCAGCGACTCCAGATTTGCTAACCACTCTTCAATACCCAATTCTATTTTCGTTCCGGATAATGATAGAAGCGTTAAATTGATACAACCTGTCAGATGCTGAAGTCCTTCATTGGTTATATTGGTATTGTTCAGATTGAGTATTTCCAGGTTTTGGAATTTTCCTATAGTTACAAGATCATCATCAGTAACCGGCATGTAGGAAAGGTTCAGACTTACCAATTGGTTTTTAATATCGGTTAATTCCTTCAAATACTGGTCTTTGTATGCCTGTTTAACGAAAATGCTCACATCCAGTGCCGGCGAACCAGGTGTTTGCTGAACCACCGAACGGTAGGGGTTGTTTAACGAAGCAATAAGCTTTTCTTCTGCAAAATCAAAATCATATTTAGGCCCCGTATCCTTTTCATTGTACAGATTCATTTGATAAGTGGCTAATGAGAAAAGGGTATCTTCTGGGTTTAGTCCAGCGATATTAATTTCTGGATCGGCCCCTGAATCGATCCAGGCGGTTAATAACTCCAGCTCGAAATCCGTTAACTGAGGCTTACCTTCAGGCGGCATATGCTCCTCCATCGCCATAGGCAGCAGGGCCCGGTGGATCAACTCACTTTCCATGGAATTACCCTTTATCAACACGGGTCCGTGTTCTCCTCCTTCAAGCAGTAAATCATAAGTAGACATATCCAGATCTCCCTTGTGTTTTTGAGGATTGTGGCATCCTTTACACTTTTCTTCAAGAATAGGATCAATAAATGCCTGGAATATGGGAGTTTCTTGGGTTATTTCAGGTTCGCTCATTGCCGCGATGGGCTCCATAAGAAAATCCATTCCGTGAGTAAGTCCTGCGCCAAAATGGCCAGCAAAGAAGAGAATGATAAAACTTCCGTAGAGCAGAATCCTATAAGAAAGTTTTTGAGGATCAATTAACAATAGAATATAAATTAAATACGTGACTGACACACCTACCCACTTGTGTAAGCTCATCAGTTCTGAAGTGTAGCCTTCCTCTTTCGAAAGCAGGAAACCCATTATTGCGGACAAGGCAGTAGTAAATACTGTAAGGTAGAGTGCAGCTGCATGTACTTTTTGGTAGGAGGTATGATCCAGGTGGGATTTAAAAGCATCTAACAACACCATCACCACAATTAGTGCAATTGGAAAGTGCAGCAGCATAGGGTGCATACGGCCAATGGGCTGTAACCAGAAAGGAACTTCTACATAGGATTCAAATATTAACAGGAAACCCAGTAGTACTAGCAGGAAAAATACAAAGTTTGAAATAAAATTTTGCAGCCTCTGCATGCTATGCGATAATGTCGTGAACTACCGATCCATGAACGTCTGTCAGCCTAAAACGTCGTCCCAGATGTTTAAAGGTTAATTTTTCATGGTCAAGTCCCATCAGGTGTTGTATTGTGGCGTGCAGGTCGTGCACGTGTACCGGGTCCTTAATGATATTATACCCGAATTCGTCGGTTTCTCCATAAGATATCCCGGTTTTTACACCCCCACCGGCCATCCATATACTAAAACACCTGGGATGATGATCCCTCCCATAATTTTCAGGGGTCAACTTGCCCTGACAATAGTTCGTGCGACCAAATTCACCGCCCCAGATCACCAAAGTTTCATCGAGCAGCCCTCTTTGTTTCAAATCCGTTATTAAGGCGGCTGAAGCCCGGTCAACATCCTCAGCCTGTAAAGGCATTTCACCAACAAGATTACCGTGTTGATCCCATCCCTGGTGGTATAATTGTACGAATCGCACTCCTGCCTCAGACAGTTTTCTGGCCAACAGGCAATTAGCAGCGTATGTTCCAGGAATCAGACAATCGGACCCATAGAGTTTCACGATATGGTCCGGTTCCTTTTCCAGATCAGTAATCTCTGGCACCGCAGTCTGCATGCGATAGGCCATTTCATATTGCTTGATTTTGGCGGTAATTTCCGGATCTCCGAACTCCTGGTACCCCATTTGGTTAAGAGCTTCAAGTTGATCCAACATTATCCGTCGACTGGCCATATCCATTCCTTCCGGGTTATTAAGATAAAGGATCGGATCATGACTTGAACTAAATTGAACACCCTGGTGCACACTATCCAGAAACCCATTGGTCCACAACTTAGAGTATACCCCCTGTCCATTGCCTCTTCCACGGGACAACAATACGCAATATGCGGGTAGATTCTGATTCTCACTTCCCAGGCCATAGCTCATCCAGGCGCCCATACTGGGACGGTTACCTACCTGCGCACCAGTTTGCATGAAAGTCAGCGCCGGATCGTGATTGATTGCCTCCGTATGAATTGTTTTCACCACACAAATATCGTCTGTAATCTTGGCGATATTTGGAAACAGCTCACTAACCCAGGTTCCTGATTCCCCGTACTGATTAAAGGAAAATCGTGAGCCCACTAGTGGGAATTTCTCCTGATTGGCTGTCATACCCGTCAGCCGTTGTCCTCCACGAATAGACTCCGGTAGATCCTCGCCAAACCTTTTACTTAGGGTTGGTTTGTAGTCAAAGCTTTCAAATTGTGACGGAGCACCATTTTGGAAAAGGTAGATTATCCTTTTTGCCTTGGAAGCAAAATGCTTAAACCCCAACGGCAGTGTACTACCTTCAGTAGCACCGTTTCGGAATACTCCGGGAGTCAGCAGTGATCCTAATGCCAGGCCTCCTAACCCCAACCCAAGTTTTCCCAGAAAATGGCGCCGGTTCACATTTAATCTGTTTTCTAAAACCTGTTTATCCATACTCTTTTGCTCTAATTATTACTCAGCTTCCGGTTGACTTTGCAACAAACGAATTAACTCTTAGTTATGGCCTCTTCCATATTGTAAATTGTATGCACCACTTGCATCAAAGCAGCCAGTTCTACTTTGTCCTTTATTTTCTGGTGAGGATGTTCTCCAATATTTACAAATTTTTCTGCCTGCTCTTTATCCTGGGCAAAACGAGTACGTTCCTCTTCCAGATAACTTAGCAGCAGGGTTTTCTCTGCCAGTTTAATTGGCCTGCACACTATACGCTGGAAAGCTTCCTCGATCATTTCCTCATCGTTTTCCTTCAGAATCAGGCTTTCAGCCAGTACCCGGCTTCCTTCTAACACGGTGGGATCATTGAGCATTACCAGTGCCTGTAGCGGTGTATTGGTGCTAAGTCTGCGAACCTCACATTGATCCCGGTTTGAAGCATCAAAAATTAACATGCCTGGTGGCGGAACGGTGCGTTTAATAAATGTATACATCCCCCGCCGATATAAGTCTGAACCATGATCCTGAACATAAAACTGAAGTAACCCCCGGCCTGAAGTTGATGATTCCCATATACCTTCGGGCTGGTATGGTTTCACACTGGGACCTCCTATTTCAGGATTAATCAACCCACTACTGGCTAACACGTGATCACGTATCATTTCCGCTCCCAGCCTTACACGGTTTGTATGCGATAAATAGATATTTTCCGGGTCCCTTTCGGTTTGCTTTTTACTTGTTGCAGACGATTGCGTGTATACTGATGACATAACAATCTGCTTCACCAGTCGCTTTATATCCCAACCGTGATCCATAAAATCTACTGCCAGCCAATCCAATAAATCAGGATGACTAGGCAGGTCTCCCTGCATACCAAAATCACCGGATGTCTTAACAATACCCCTGCCAAATATTTCCTGCCATAAACGGTTCACAAACACTCTGGCAGTAAGGGGGTTGTTCCGGTCCAGTAACCATTTCGTCAATCCCAGTCGGTTGGTACCCAGTCGGGTGGTGTCATAGGCCAGTATTGCTTCCGGAGTACTGGTATGAACGGTATCAGTTTTAGCATCATAATTACCCCGGTTTAATATATGGGTAGTCCTGATTCCGGCTGAATCCTTCATGACCATTACCTCTACCGCAGCGGTATCCTTTTTATTAACAAATTTAATGACGCCGGCTACATCATCATCAGTAATTTTCATGTTGGGCGGGTCCGCAAATGAAGCATCTATGGTTCCAAATAATCCCTTTTCCGGAACCTTATCAAAAAACGCGAAAGTGCTGTAGTAATCTTTTTGAGAAATCGGATCGTACTTATGATCATGACATTTTGCACATTCGAAAGTCAAGCCCAAAAATGCTTTCCCAAAGGTGTTGGTTCGATCCGTTACGTATTCTATACGATACTCTTCATCAATTACACCGCCTTCCTGGGTGATTTTATGGTTTCTGTTAAACCCGGTGGCTAATATGGTTTCTATATTCCGGTCAGTTATCAGATCACCGGCAAGTTGCCAGGTTAAGAACTTATCGTATGGGTAGTTCTGGTTAAAGGCATGAATTACCCAATCCCTCCAGGGCCACATGGTCCTAAGGCCATCGTCCTGATAACCATGAGAGTCTGCATACCGGGCCACGTCCAACCAATGTATGGCCATTTTTTCGCCATAGTGGGGACTTTCTAACAATTCATCCACCACTTTCTCATAGGACTCCGGAGAATTATCTGTTAAATATCTGCGTTGTAGTTCCAGGGTTGGCGGTAGTCCTGTAAGGTCGAATGCCAGCCGTTTCAGTAATAAGCCTTTATCGGCTTTCTGATTGGGGGTTAGATTTACTTCCTCAAGTTTATTAAGTATAAAATAATCGATTTCGTTGGTTACCCAGGATTGCTGGCTAACCTGAGGAATGTCAGGACGTTCCGGCGCAACAAAAGCCCAGTGGGGTTTGTATTCCGCACCCTGCTTAATCCATTTCTCAATCAATTTGACCTCTCTGGAAGTAAGTTTGAGATTGGATTCGAGCGGAGGCATCACTTCCGTTGAATCATCCGAGCTAATACGCCGATATACTTCAGACATCATTGGATTTCCGGGGACGATGGCATGTCGATCCGCATAATCCTTTAATGGTCCATATGCACCTTCTTCGGTATCCAGCCTTAGATCCTCTTTTCGCTGATTCGCATCCGGCCCGTGACAGGTAAAACATTTATCGGAAAGAATAGGTCGGATATGAAAATTGAAATCAACTTTATCGGGAAGGGAAGCGGACTGGGTGTTGGTGTCACAACCTGTTAGGCAAGTAAATACAACCCACATGCAAAACAGGTTAAGTGTTAAAAAGTCCGACCTAACCATGATAATGTTATTATAGAACGTTCAACATTGATTTTATGCAGGTGCTGCCACCAGTAAACATTTAAATTAAACATTTTTTAACTGAAATAACACATAATTTATCTGTATCAAGACAACCCTATTTATGGTTTCTGATTCAGCCAACGTCCATAATTAGTAGGATTTTGTTCTCCTGGATAACAAACATTCTGCCGTCTTGGAAGGAAGTTTTTTAAGTCTGAAACAGCGAAGGTGCCTGGCGAAACAAACTTGCAATTCGAATATATATTAAATCGAGATTGGCTTTATCAGAATTGACCATCGGTTACCGGGACAAATAAGAGAGTATAACCGCACTTCAATTATCACAAAAGAAAAATCCCGCCTAAGCGGGATTCATTGGGGTTGAGGTCGCGAGCGGATTCGAACCGCTGTAAAAGGTTTTGCAGACCTCTGCCTAGCCACTCGGCCACACGACCTAATTTTGCTGAAAGTTATAAATTATTTAGTATTTCAACAATGAGTGAATGAAGCCGGTGCTTCATTCACTCCTGTACTATCTTACTCCTCTTCCTGATTGCTCTCATCTGCACTTGAGGCAGGCGGCTTCGGTTCCTCAGCTTCCGGTTTTGGCTTACTCTGCTGAGATCCCTGCATTTGCTCCTTAAGTACAGAAAAAGCTTCCAGGTCTCCCAAAGTAGACTTCTCAGCCGGCTTGCTCATTTTAGGAGGTTTACTTTCCTTTCGACGAGGTTTTTCTGCTGCTTTGCTATGAATACTGGTATGAGAGAGAAATATTTTACGGTCATCTTTAGAGAAGTCCAACACTTTAAATTCCAGTGTTTCCCCAACTTCAACCTGTGTTTGATCCTCTTTTACCAAATGCCGTTTGGTGGCGAAGCCCTCAAGACCATAAGGTAGTTCCAGTACCGAACCCTTATCGTTCTTGCTGATTACCGTACATTTGTGTACTGAACCAGGAGTAAATACCGTTTCAAAAGTGTCCCATGGATTTTCTTCAAGTTGTTTGTGCCCAAGGGCTAGCCGGCGGTTTTCTACGTCAAGTTCCAATACCTGCACCTCAAGCTCATCATTTACCTTCACAAATTCCGATGGGTGCTTGATTTTCTTAGTCCAACTTAGGTCGGAAACGTGGACCAAACCATCGATTCCTTCCTCCAACTCAATAAACAAACCAAAATTAGTGAGATTCCGGATAACTCCTTTATGCTTCGTTCCTACCGCATATTTAGTTAGAACATCTTTCTTGGTCCAGGGGTCTTCAGTTAGCTGTTTGATACCCAGGGACATTTTACGCTCGTCGCGATCCAGGGTTAGTACCACAGCCTCAAGTTCATCACCGATGTTGATGAAATCTTGAGGGTTTCTAAGGTGTTGTGACCAGGACATCTCCGACACGTGAATCAATCCTTCAACTCCAGGTTGTAATTCCAGGAACGCCCCATAATCGGCAACATTAACAATTTTACCCTTTACTTTTGAGCCAATCTCAATAGTCTCAGGAAGTGAATCCCAGGGATGTGGAGTCAGTTGCTTCATTCCAAGACTAATACGCTTCTTATCATCATCAAACTCCAGTACCACCACATTTACCTTGGTATCAAGCTCCAATACTTCTTCCGGATGGTTAATACGACCCCAACTGATATCTGTAATGTGTAACAACCCATCAACACCACCAAGATCGATAAATACTCCGAAGTTGGTCATATTCTTGATTACACCTTCCAGAACCTGACCTTTTTCCAGATTATTCAGTATCACAGCCCGTTGTTTCTCCAGGTCTTTCTCAATAAGTATCTTGTGGGAGACTACTACGTTGTCATTTGCGTAGTTAATTTTAACAACTTTTACCTCCATCGCCTTATCTACAAAAACATCAAAGTCCCGGATTGGCTTTACGTCAATCTGCGAACCGGGTAAAAAGGCTTCAACTCCATAAATGTCTGCAATCAAACCACCCTTGGTTCGTCGCTTTATAAAGCTTTGGATAACCAGATCTTTTTCATAAGCCTCCTGGATGTTTTTCCAGGCCTGGACGATTTTTGCTTTCTTCCGTGAAAGAACCAGTTGCCCGTTTGCATTTTCCTGTTCTTCTATATATACCTCAACTTCGTCACCGATCTTCAGTTCAGGAAGGTCACGGAACTCAGAAGCGGATATTAATCCATCTGATTTGAAACCAATGTTGAGGATTACATCTCTATCACTGATTCCTACCACTTTGCCTTTAACTACTTCTTTTTCCTCGATCTCGGTTAGCGTCTCCTCATAGAGTTTTTCCATTTGAGCCCGTTGATCATCCGAGTAGTCGTCACCAAAACCTTTTGGTTGGACATTGTCCCAGTTAAACTCTTCGGTATCTTGAGTTTGAGTTTCGGTGTCAGTTTGAGTTTGTCCGTCATCCGAAGCCTGAGTGGAGGATGGTTCTTGTTCTTGAGTTTGAGACAGTTCTTGATTGCTGTCCGCAGCATTTGCGGCAGAGGGCTGTTGCTCTTCTCCTTGAACTTGCTCCTGTTCCTGCTGCGTTTGCTTTTCAGTAGTATTCTCCATACAATAATGACCCTGTTTACACCGACTGCCGGGTCTGTCAGCCAACATTTGTTACAAATTTGCCGGCACCCTTATACTGATGCCAACCACCGTTCACTCGAACGGAGTGCAAAATTAGTAATTTATTAACAATAACTACCTAAATGATTGCAATATTATCCCTCTCTCCGCCCTGATTCGAACCGCGGCTCAATGGCCAGAAATGAATTCTTCAAAGGTATTATCTGAGTAGAAGACTACAATTTTAACCGGTCTGACATCTTTGGGAATAACTCCGGTAGTACCGTTCGGCGGATCTTCTTTGAACGTCAAATCAGTAGTGCTTCCTGCACCATTATTATCATTGATCATACTACCCTTACCGAGTAACAGCCAGTCGGCATTGACCTGTTCAAAATGTTCCAGGATTTTATTAATCAGTTCCAAACTCGGTTTATTGCGACCACTTAGGATATGACTGATACTGGAACGCTGAACTCCAATTGCATCGGCAAACTTGGAAGCAGTCAGCTGTTCTAGCTCCATTATTTTCTGAATCCGTTCCCTCATATCTATGTTTACAAATGTAAACTTACAAAATTATCGCATAATCAAAATTCATTTGTGAGTACAAGTTATACTTTAATATATATATAATAACTATCTCATTAACATTATATTACTATCAATAATTCCAATTTTGTATACAAAATTAAACATTTGCAAATGAATACCACAACCAGAGATGTGATGCAACTGCCAAACCATTACGGGGCTGACAAATTATTGGAGCAGCGGTATCGAGCTGCCTGATAATTGATGTACCCGCAGGTTGGTAGCAGTTAGTGGATTGTTGATACCCGAAGATGGATAGATCTTAGCGCTTATAGTCTTACTAAAGGCATGGTCAGGCAATGTGGTCCGCCCCCTGCCCTGGACAGTTCAGATGATCTGACTGCTATTATTGTCGACTCCAGTTTGTCCACTTTGGTTAATCCCAGCCTTATACCGTTTAGTAATTCTCCCGCTGAAATAATTTGGTATCCATGCTCCTTCAGCGCTTCAAGAGTTTTCAGGTTCCGTGCATATGAGACTGCTACCCCTTCTTTCAGAGACACGAAATTACAACCGCTGGCATATTGTTCTCTCTCCTCATAAGGGTACTTGCCATTACCACAAGGTATGAACCTTGCTTCAGGCTCAATTTCTTTAACTACTTCCATTAAGCTATTGTAGGTAACACTATTATTTACGCTACCCCGGAACTGCTTAATATTTATTTCACCTACCATAAAGGGTCGGTAATAAACGAAATCCGTACTTGATATTTGGGTAAATAAAGTATCCAAATGAATACAGGTAGGCTGTTTAGGAATTTCTATCATAGTAACCCGTTTAACAGCATTTTTTTCAAATAACAGTGCAGCTACTTTTTCGATGGATTGCTCATTGGTCCTCAGGCTACTCCCTATAAACAGGTTGTGCTTATCTATTAGCATCACATCTCCACCTTCAATGGCTAACTGATTATCGGACAAAACCTGAAGTAGCTCTCCTGCGGTGGGACATAAATCAATAAAATCGGTTTCAAAGTTGGTGCCTTTTCCTGAAATAAGCGGATGATGGTGTGCGACAAACCATGCCAGAATGGATTCTCTTTTTCTGGCAGTTTTTCCTGCAATGCAGGTAAGGAAGCTGTTATTAATTGCTACCCCAATATCCCGGGTAAATATGTGATTTGGTAACGGCGACAGAACTGGCTTTGATATTCCTGGTACAACACCGGCTATTAATACCGCAGCCAGAGAAACCGCCGGCAGATTTTTTAGGTAATCTGCAGACCTTTTAGAAAGATTCTCAAAGGCAATTACAATATTCACCAGTTCCTCGCGAACAGCATAGTCAGCTAAGATATCTTCCAGCAGGTTCTGAAACTCTACCACCGCATCCACGCCTAGAATTGTGGTT
>BQJT01000130.1 GCA_021604845.1 Cyclobacteriaceae bacterium | reverse complement strand
CCAGTAACCTACTACCCAACTACACACTCACACTACCCAGCTACGCACTCACACTACCCAGCTACGCACTCACACTACCCAGCTACCTAATACCCAACTACCCAACTACACACTCACACTACCCAGCTACCCACTACCCAGCTACCCACTAACTTCACACTCCACAACTCCACACTCCACAACTCCACACTCCACAACTCCACACTCACACTCACACTCAATCAGGGGTTACCTTTTCCTTTATTGTAGTATAAATTATAATAAATAACGAAAAAATATAACTATTCTATGAAAACGTTCCAATTAATGTTAAATCGGGCGAGTGAATGGGTAGGAGTTATCTTTAGCTGCGCTATGATTTTCTTTTTCCTGGTACAATTGATATTGCTAATTGATAAGATTTAAAGATGCAAGAACAGAATCCAAATAAGAACCAATTTATCAATCGTATAGAAATACCTGATAAGTTAGTATGGGCATTCATATTAATGAGTCTGATGATATTGGTCACCTACGTGAGTTTGTAGTGAAAGCCTGCCTACCAGGTGGTAAAAGTGTGTGCAGTAGCTGGAAGTAGACGAAATCCAGCAACTGCAATCTACCATCTGAGAATCTGGTATTCTTAATAATCCGCCAATCAAGTAATCTTTAGGCTCTTTCCAATATCATGGCATATCCCTGACCTACACCTACGCACATTGTTACCAATGCGTACTTTATGTTGGACATGTGAAGCTCAAGGGCAGCGGAATAAGCAATACGCGCACCTGAAGCTCCAAGCGGATGGCCTATTGCGATAGCCCCTCCATTCGGATTGATTCTTGGGTCATCGTCATCAAGTTTCCAGCTTCTTGTACAAGCCAGTACCTGAGCTGAAAAGGCTTCATTGATTTCAATCAGGTCGATTGAAGCCATTGACAATCCAGCTTTCTCAAGTGCCTGGTTGGAAGCAAGTACGGGGCCGATACCCATGATCCCGGGCTCAACTCCAGACACCCCACTACAGATTATCCTCGCTAGCGGCTTAAGTTGATATTTATCAATTGCCTCTGTAGATGCAATTAAGGTTGCAACGGCTCCGTCGTTTAACCCGGAGGCATTACCTGCTGTTACCGTTCCTTGCTGGCGAAATGCTGGTCTAAGTTTACTCAGTATATCGATGGTGGTTTGGGGTTTGATGAATTCATCCCTTTCAAAACTTATCGGATCACCCTTTCTTTGCGGAATGGCAACCGGCGTTATCTCTTTAGCCAGCCTGCCGCTTTCACTCGCCGTGGCAGCCTTTTGTTGTGACCAGTAGGCAAACTTATCCTGATCTTCCCGGGAAATGTCGAATTTATCTGCCAGGTTCTCAGCAGTTTGTCCCATACTTTCTGTGCCGAATAATTCCTGCATCCTTGGGTTTATAAACCGCCATCCGAAACTGCTGTCGTGCATTTCCGCATCGCGTCCGAAAGCTTTAGAGACTTTGGAAATCACCCAGGGAGCACGTGTCATGTGCTCTACACCTCCGGCAATGAAAAGGTGGCCGTCACCGGATTTGATAGCCCTGTTGGCATGGTTAATTGAACTCAATCCGGAAGCGCATAACCTGTTTACCGTTTCTCCCGGTACTGACCATGGTAGTCCTGCCAATAGCAAGCTCATCCTGGCCACGTTCCTGTTATCCTCTCCAGCCTGATTTGCGCAACCGAGTATAACATCAGAGTATGCGTCTAAAGGTATCGAAGAAGAGCGCTCTACCAGCTTTCTTATCACCAATGCTGCCAGGTCATCTGTCCGGACTTCGCTTAAGGATCCTCCAAAAGATCCGAATGGTGTCCTGATTCCGTCAACAATGAAAGATTCCTTCGGCATAATGTTAGGTTTACAGGGGTGAAGTAAAATTACCGGATATTAGCAAACTTTTAGAATTTCTAATATTGTTTACCATCATCGTATGACTATTTGCCATAAAATATTCAAGATCGCAACTAATCACGCTGTGCATCCGGTATTCGCGGGTCAGCATCTGTTATTATTTCTTCTGTGCGGGTTGCCGGATGATTGAACCTGGTAGTCTATTCCATGAAATTAATTTGAGCCGGTGATGTCTTGTTAATTTGAGGTTTGATTTGAGTTATATCAGCCTGCATCTCTCCTGGGTGTAGAAGAATTCGCTTATGGTTCGCATGGTTGTTCAAATGGCTATTAATGATTCTTTGCACGTCCTGGTTATCCGCATAGAGCCTGATATTATGCACGATATCACTCAATTCATTTTCCTGAATAAGGTCTTCAACAAAACCAAACCCTCGGTATCTTCCATCTTCCACCCATACCAGGGAAGTTTCCTGGTGATTTCTTCCTTTTCCCAAAAGAAGATAAGAGTTGTCCAGGTGCTTGAACTCCTTAACACACGCTTTTACCCTTTCATTATAGGTTATATTACTCTCTTTCTGTACACATGCTCCTAAACATGTTCCGGTTGGCCAGTCAAGACATGAATCACTGAGGGTTTGAATGTTGCACAACCGCTTGCACAGGGAATGCTTTTCCACCTGATTTCTTAAAAAGTCCCAGGTCTCGTCGAAAGTCTTGAATGTTATCAGAGGGCGGTCCGATTTATTTGTTCGGGCAACTACCAGTCTGGCATACCCGTTCTGATCACAATAATCATGAATTCCCCAGCAATAGCGGGTGAATCGTTGTGAACGGTTGAAACGCGGCCAGTATCTTTTTATTTCGTGTGATTCCAGCAGATAAGCAATTAGTTCATTACCACAAAGCTCATAGGCTACATTGTGGATTTGGTTCCTGAATTCAATAGATCGTCTGTTTTCTCCAAACTGAAGAAAATGAGCAATCACCCGGTTTCGGATATTCTTAGCTTTCCCTACATAAATAACTTTACCTTTTTTATCCAGGAAATAATAGACCCCGACGTCTTCCGGCAGTCTGTCGAATTCTTCTTTTGGCAGGTTGGGGGGGAGGGTGCCTTCTCTGGAATGCCGGTTAAGTGCATTGGGAATATGCTGCATTACATCATTGCTGATCAGATATTTCAGAAGTTCTACAGTAGCTTTGGCATCTCCAAAGGCCCGGTGACGATGGTTAATATGTATTCCCAGAGATGCACATAGGGTGCCAAGACTATAACTGTGCAGGCCGGGAACAATCTTACGGCTTAATCTGACCGTGCATATTTTTTTTCGTATATACTTAGTACCCAATGCTTTAAACTCTCTTCTCAGAAAGGAATAGTCAAAGCCGGCATTGTGTGCAACCAATACATGGTCCCTGGTAAAGTCGTCGATATCCGCTGCTATATCCTTAAATGTCGGAGCTCCTGCCACCATATCATTAGTAATTCCGGTGAGCTGGGTTATAAATGGGGGGATATGGCGCTCTGGGTTTACCAGGCTGTGAAATTCATCCAATACTTTAGTGCCATCATAACGATAGATGGCTATTTCAGTAACCCTGTTTCTTAAAGAATATCCTCCTGTGGTTTCCAGGTCGACCACCGCGTACATCATAGCGTATCAGGATTTAATTTGATCATCCGAACTGCATGATCGAAGGTTCTTTTAATTTCCTGGTGTATGCGCAAATATTCCTTAATTACTGATGCCTTATAGTAGTTGTCAGGTTTTCTTTTATACATATTACTATAGCTTCTGCTGGAGCAATCCCGGATGCCATTTAATTCTTTGTCAAGTTCCAGGCGTAGGCTTTGTCTGGCTTCCATCAATACAAACCGATCGTTGCGATCATGCCGGTAAACATTTATAATGTGATAGGGGATAATACTGAAATCCCAAATTAACCGGTTGGTATGTTGTAGTAGGTTTTCTAAATCGCAGGTAGCGATGTCCTGCAGTTGCCTGGATTTAAGCACCCGTTTATGGGAGTGACGCCCGATATAAAGCAGGTCCAATGAGCGCTGGTGGATATCGCAACGTAGAACGGTATCCTTTAAACCGATTAGAATCGAATCCGAATTGTCCTGGAATGACTTGAATTTCATAATGACAATAAAAATAGTAAATACTAAAATAATTAGCATAACAAAACTTCATCTTTTTTATTATTTTCAATAAATATTAGAACTTGTCCTATGTGTTATGACGTGGCTTACTTAACCCGAAAAATCGAGTACTATGAAAAGCGGTTCGGCGCATCTTACGGGGATATCCCTTTTACCCCGATGTACCACAGCAATGGTTTTGACCACATGGATATTCCGGTAATAACCAATGATAACCAGGATTTAATTCAATTATTCTCGTGGGGGCTAATCCCTTCCTGGGTAAGTGATCCTGAAAAAGCCAACACCATCCAGAATGCCACTCTAAATGCCAGAGATAATACACTTTTTGAAAAGCCTTCATATAAAAGGGCTGCCGCAACCAGAAGATGTCTGGTGCTTATTGACGGGTTTTACGACCACCACTGGAAGGATAAGCAGTCTTTTCCTTTTTATGTACAACTCAAGGATGCCCAATCTATGGCATTGGGAGGGATCTGGGAAACCTGGAAGCATGAGGATCTGGTTAGGAACACGGTATCAATAATAACCACTGATCCAAACCCGAGAATGGCCTGGCTGCATAACCGCCCAAAGGCATCTGAGGGACCAAGAATGCCATTCATCCTGAAGCAAGAAAGTTATCAGGATTGGCTGGATAGCAGCTTATCGCCATCAGAAGTGCTTGGTATGATCGGTCCGTATCCCCAGGAGTTCCTGATGGACCATCCAGTGGATCGATTAAGGGGTAAAAACTACCGGGGTAATGTTCCTGAAATAAGAAAGCCAAGAGACTATCCGGAGTTGAGTACCCAACAGGGAAGTTTGTTCTAGTATGTAGGGAACACACCGCTTAGCGCTCACAAGTCCGAAACTGCACACTCCATGCCTTCAAGCTCCCTGCTCGAACCACCAAACAAAACGCTCCGGGCTCCTCGACTCGCTGCCCTCTATAAATTTAAAATTGTAAACTCCACCCGGCGATTAAGACGGCGGTGGAGCTCCCGGTCGTTACTGGCAATGGGTTGCGTATCGCCATAGCCTTTAGTATGCAGCCGGTGTTCAGGTATACCCTGATTAACCAGATAACGTTTCACTTCTGCCACCCGCCGCAATGACAGGTCAAAGTTCAGCGAAGATTGTCCCAGATTATCCGTGTGACCGCCCAGTTCTATTTCCAGTGTAGAATTCTCTTTTAAAATGGCCACCAGTTGATTCAGCTCCTGGTAAGATTGCGATTGAAGTTCGGCCTGGCTGCGAACAAAGAAGATATTATTAAGTGGTATTTTTTGCCCTTTGGCCAACGGTACTAAATAAAGGTCTTCCTCGACCTCTCCGTATTTGGTGGCTTTGGTGAGATCAATGGACTTTACCAGCGACAGGTACCCGTCAACTTTTGCTTGATAATAATAGGCATCTCCCCGCGGGAGCACGATCTTGTAATTCCCACTACCAGGATCCGACCTTGCCAGGCCTTGTTCAGCAGGTGTTTGCTGTGGTTTAAATATTACCGATGCGGACAATGGTTCGTTGGTATTGGCGTTTAAAACCTTTCCTTTTATCATTACCACAGGATCTGGTCTTAGCTGCTCTGGTAACCTGATGCGATAGATGTCCTTTGAATGGTCCGATTCATTGGTTGATACGAAATAAGCATAGTCTCCCTTAGCCGAGATGGAGTAATATGCATCCCAGGTTTTGGTGTTCACTTTATCTCCCAGGTTAACCGGCGTTGACCAGTTTTTCCAGCTATCATCCAGCCTGCGGCTATAAAATATATCGCTGCCTCCTAATCCATTGTGTCCATCTGAGGCAAAATAAAGGGTTTTACCATCCGCTGCCAGAAACGGGGCAAAATCGGCACCAGGCGTATTGATCACAGGACCCAGGTTAACAGGCTCTGACCACAAATTGTCTTTAATAAAGCTTACGTATAGGTCCTGATCGCCAGATCCTTCACGTCGTTGAACAGAAAGAAACAACACCTTGTTGTCGGATGACATAAAGTAGTCTACATAAGGGCTGAAGTTGTAAAAATTTTCTATTTCCAGTTTTTTCGGGAAGGTCCAGTTCTTCCCGTCGAAGTGAGAAACTGAAGCTCCGGGTTTTACATAACCCCCGCTGATATACTCATTGATTAGTAGCAGGGAATTTCCATCCGGAGAAACAGAACTTATGCCATTAGGGTGTTGATCGTTAAGGGGCCAACCGATGTTTTGTGCGGTCGACCATTTTCCTTGCACCAGGCGGCTGAAGTAGATGTCCTGGGGATCCTGTTTACCACGAATATTGTCCGGATGGTCCTGACGGCAAAAGTAAAGTGTTTGCCCGTCACCTGAGATTACCGGTTTGGTTTCTGTATAATTCGAATTGATAGCGGTACCCAGGTTTTCCTTTTGACTTTGAAAGTGCAAGGTCGAACCAGGGGTAGCCTGCCCAAAACAATAAAGTATGGGGAAGCATGTTAACAGGCAGGATAACCAGTTAGTTTTCATTTTAAACTAAACAGCATCCCACAAAATTAGGGACTATTTTCGTTCTATAACTTTAAGAACTGAATCAAATATGTCACCGGTACTTAAACCGTATTTTTCCATCAACTCGGCTGGTTTGCCGCTTTCTCCAAATTGATCGTTTACTGCTACCATTTCCTGAGGAGTTGGTTGGTAGCGTGCCAGTAACTGGGCAATACTATCTCCAAGGCCTCCATTTAGCTGATGCTCTTCCGCCGTTACTGCACATTTAGTCTTAGAGATTGACTCCAGAATGGCAGTTTCATCCAGTGGTTTAATGGTATGGATATTAATTACTTCCGCACTGATTCCGCGGTCTGCCAACCTGGCTTCTGCTTCAATTGCGTGCCATAAAAGGTGGCCGGTGGCAAAAATACTTACATCGTTTCCTTCAGTAAATCGCACTGCCTTACCCACCTCGAACTTTTGGTCTTCAGGGGTGAAAATCGGTACTTTTGGCCGACCAAAACGCAAGTATACCGGTCCGTGGTAATCAGCAATGGCAATGGTGGCGGCTTTAGTCTGATTAAAATCACAGGGATTGATCACTGTCATATTGGGCAGCATCCGCATCATGCCCAGGTCTTCCAGAATCTGGTGAGTTGCTCCATCTTCGCCCAGTGTGACCCCGGCGTGAGACGCACAGATTTTTACATTTTTTTCAGAGTATGCGATGGATTGTCTGATTTGATCGTATACTCTTCCGGTAGAGAAGTTGGCGAAGGTGCCGGTAAACGGAATCAACCCACTGATACTCATACCGGCAGCAAGGCCCATCATATTAGCTTCAGCAATGCCTACCTGAAAAAAACGATCGGGAAACTCTTTTTTAAAATCCCCCATTTTCAAAGAACCCGTAAGATCTGCACAAAGAGCAACTACTTTGGGGTTGGTCCTTCCCAGTTCCAGTAATCCTGCGCCAAAACCAGATCTGGTATCCTGTTTTTCGCTAAAAGTGTATTTAGTCATTTTCCAAAAAGGTTTATATTTTTAGTGCCACCTGGCGCTATCTCAAAGTTGTATATTTTGGTAAACTTACTTCCTTTGGCATCATCAGCCCGAAACACCAGTTTATAATTTCCGGGCTGTATGCCCATGGTTTCACGAGTGGCACCGGTAAGGTTTCGCAGCCATTGCTGAGTGCCGCTCGAATTTAATGCAAATAAGGTTCCGTGCCCAGGCACATTGGTATTAATATTTAGTACGCCGGGAGCAGGTATGTCCAGCTCAATCAGTTGATTGGGGGTAATCTGCAATTTCCGTTTAATTCTCGGTAGTGTAAGTATTTCAATTTCGTAGTTGCCAGTCAGGTATTTTATAGTTTCGTTTACACGCTGAACATTGATCACTGATTGCTCCCCGGATCTTCTTAGCAGCATCTGTACCGGTCCCCCGTATTCGCTTGAGTTTCTCTGATTAATTCTCAGGCTTCCCTGTGGTGTTTTAAGGGTTATGATATTGTGTTGGCCTCCTTTTAACAATACATTCCTTTTTACCACCGGTGGTATAGTATTCGCCACGATATCATATAACATTACTGCATCGACTACCACACTATCCGGACGCCCCCTGGAATCACGGAAGTGAACGAATTCAAAAGCGGACTGGCCGGTTACACTGTTTATGAATGAAACATTCACATTGGTTTCCCTCGGTTCATTTTGTTGATTGAGCAATTCAACACTAACCGTAGTGCGGTCAAGTGTCTGTTGCAAAGTAGTATTTAGGACCTGGTGAAATGCCTGTATGTTGGACGCATCAAAGAACCTTCCCAGGCAATTGAATTGCTCATCAAAACTTTTATTCATTCCTAAACCAATTACAAACGGCCTAAGGAATATTTGTTTCGCTTGTAACGACTTTGATACTTCGCACGGGTCTCCATCACAGGATTCCAGTCCATCGGTAATAATGATCACTATATTACGAAATGATCGGTCGTTTGGAAAGTCCTTCTGAAGCTCCTGAAGTGAGTAGGAGATGGGGGTAGTACCTTGAGGGGTGATGCTTTTGAGTTTGCCAATAATGTTATCATGATTATTTTTCGCAAATGCAACTTCCAGTTTGGTATCCTTACAATTTTGAAGCCTCCGGTGATATTGATGACCGTATACCCGTAGTGCAAGTTCAACCCTGGAATCAGTTCTAAGTGAATCGACCAGTTCCGACAGCAATCTCTTGGCAGCACCCATTCGAGTGGTGCCTTCCCATTGACCCAGCATACTTCCCGACCCATCGAGTAGGAATAGAATCCTGGTTTTTTCAGGGATGGTTTGGTATTGTTGTTGACCCTCGGAAATTAACGAAAAGCAAAAGGCCAGAATCACCAACCACGGAGTTTTGGCGCTCATACCGGTTGGTGATTAATAATCGCCTAAAGTTTCTTCCAATTGGCTGAGGGCATCGGCAAGTTGCTGGTCATTCGGGGCAATTCCGTGCCATTTGTGGGTTCCCACCATAAAATCTACTCCATACCCCATCTCTGTGCTCATAATGTTAATCACCGGTTTGCCTTGTCGGGTCCGAGATTGTGCCAGTTCAATTGCCGCTGTCAGGTTGCTCAGGTCATTTCCATTACTTTCAATAACATCCCATCCAAAAGCTTTCCATTTAGCCTGGATATTCTTAAGGGACATTACCTCATCGACCGGGCCATCAATCTGTTGTCCGTTGTAATCCAGAGTAGCAATGAGATTATCTATTTTGTAGTGTGCGGCATACATGGCGGCCTCCCAAATTTGGCCTTCCTGCTGCTCACCGTCTCCCATAAGGACATACACGGTGTTTGGGTCCTGGTGGAGTTTTTTCGCTTGTGCTGCGCCTACGGCTACCGAAAGCCCCTGACCCAGTGAGCCGGAAGCAATTCTAATCCCCGGAAGCCCTTCCTCGGTAGCAGGGTGGCCTTGTAACCTGGAGTTTATTTTTCTAAATGTGGCCAATTCCTGTAAAGGGAAATAACCACTTCTTGCCAATACACTGTACCAGACAGGACTGATATGTCCGTTAGAAAGGAAGAACATGTCCTCTCCTTCGCCGCTAAGGTTGAAATCGGAATTGTGTTTCAGATAATGAAAGTACAGGGCTACAAAAAAATCTGTACAGCCCAAAGAGGCTCCGGGATGTCCGGATTGGCAGGCGTGTACCATCCTCACAATGTCACGCCTTACCTGACTGGAAATGTTTGATAATTCTTCAATTTTACTGGTTCTGGTATCCTGCGTAGTTTCATTCATGTCTACTAGCTTAGTGTTTAAATATTGGTGCGGTATGTGCTAACATTTCCTGCGTTGTCAGTTACTTTCAATTCCAGTGCACCCTCAAATGGCACCTGTTGGTATTGTTTTTCGGATCGTATTATCTTCTTTTTATAATCATAGTTCATTAACACCCATTCCCCGTCTAAAAACAGGTTATAATCTTTAATACCACTGAGTTTGTCATCAATTCTGAACACCAGTTGATCCTTGTTTAGGATTAACGCCTTAACCTGTGGTTCTACGGTATCCGCTAATATGGTAAATGTACCCCAGTTTCGTGTTTTAAAAGTAATTTTTTCACCATTCCAGGTACCCCCTACATAGCTTGGGTTACCTCTGTTGTCAAGCGAATATACGGAAGTTTGTTCCTTTTGAAGGTATTTCAGCGCAGGGGAGCAAGTAATGCTTATGCTTTTTCTAATAGGATAAATATCACGGGATATAGTAAAGATTTCCTTCTTACCAACGGTATCTAAAGCGTAATTGTAAGTAAGGAAAACGGTATCGAACAGAGCACCTTTTGGTGCCTGTATCTGAACCCGGTCGCCGTAATAATTAAAAGAAGAAGCTCCCGGCATCACTGCTTTATATTCAAAGTCTAATTTCTCTTTGCCGTATATTAAAGAGTCTGGCAAGCCCTGATCCATATCCCATATAAATACCGCGGTTTGATTTAAGCGGTACGCGACCTCCAATTGATAACGCATTCGATTCGAATATACATATGCACAGGGATCATCTTTATCTTCAGGGGCTTCAATCACCAGATCATTACCCTGAAGATCGTATCCGATTTTCTTGGGGTTGCGATAATCGGGTAAATTTATCTGGTGTACGGGATCTTGCCCGGTGATTTTAAAATTTACCTGACTGGTATTGTTATATATGTCCCACAAGTTGATCTGCACCTTATGGGTGCTATCACTTAATACGCGAAGCATTCCCATTGAATTGTTGGTTTCATAAAAGGGGAGGTTATTCCCGGTATCAACATACATCTTTACAAATCGCTGCCCATTTTCCCTTGCCGTTTGGTAATCTGTGTGGATAAGAATACTTCGGGATTCCGCAAAAGTAAAAGTTTCAAGGTTTTGCTGGAAAGCCTGCTGGTTATCCATGGTCAATTCCATACACGGCACTCCGTTCCGGTTATTGGCTCCATTCAGCTTATCGTGGGTGAGTATTTCAACCCCGATACTTCCGCTTGCCGTAATCGGGACAGGAATCGAATATGTAGATCCGTTTCGAAGAACCTGGAACTCAAAACGACCATACCGCCCGTTGATTCGGCTGCTCTTGTCCATAGTTCTTAGCGCAATTTTTCGTACCTCGGGCGCTATATTATCTCGAATTTCCGGAAACTTATATTTGAGGGGGTTGACTGGCCTTTGCTGACTGTCTCTTATTTCGAAATGAAGATGGGGCCCACCGGATGAGCCGCTGTTCCCGGAGTAGCCGATCAGTTCTCCTTTTTTTACTATAAACTGGCTTTTATCGGGAAACAATTCGATCTCAAAAGACTCTTTTTGATATTGAGACATTCTAACATAATCTGCAATGGGTTTGCTGAATTTTTGCAAATGAGCATAAACCGAGGTGGTACCATTAGGATGGAGGATGTACAGAGCATTACCATAACCACCGGTAGCTATTTTTATTCTGTTGATATACCCCCCGGCAGTAGCATATACCTCAAGCCCCTGAACCCCCTGGGTTTTAATGTCGATGCCTGCATGAAAATGGTTAGTACGCAACTCGCCCATGGTACCAGAAAGGTAATTCTGGTTTCCGGTACGTATTGGAAACTGGTAATATCCTTCAACTTCAACAGGGTCAGGGCCTTTGCTGGCGGCCAGCTGGCTCCAACCAATAGTTGGTAATAGGAAGATTGCGAATAAAAATATACTACTTAACTTCAAAGTCCATGAGGGTTTGGTCTTCGATAAAAGCTTTTAACCGGTTTCCTACCTGTATGGGTCCAACACCCTTGGGGGTTCCGGTGAAAATTATATCCCCTTTCTTCAGGGTAAAAAATTTGGATACATACGCAATAATTTGATCGAAAGTAAACAGCATCAGGCAGGTGTTACCCTGCTGACGTTGCTCTCCATCCACCTCAAGCCCAAAATTCAGGTTATTAATTTCCCCGAAATGATCTTTTGAATAGAATTTAGAAATGGGCGCGGAGTTATTGAATCCTTTAGCCAGCGCCCAGGGCAGTCCCTTTTCTTTAGCATACTGCTGCAAGTCCCTGGCAGTGAAGTCAATACCAATCCCTATCTCCTGATAGTATTCTGATGCATGTTTTTCCTGAATATATTTTCCATGCTTACTGATCTTAAGCAGTATTTCCACCTCAAAATGGATATCCTTTGAAAACTCAGGATAATAAAAGGGTTCGTTATTTCTTAATATCGCAGTGTCTGGTTTCAGGAAGACCACCGGTGATTCGGGTCTTTCATTGTTAAGTTCCTCTATATGAGCTGCATAATTGCGCCCTACTGCTAATATTTTCATAGGTCAGTTTAGCAGCAAAAATAATTTATATTTCAACTTATTTTACCATTTTTTCCACAAAAACCTCACCCCTGATGTACAATTTGAATATCTACAGTTTTTAAGATAGACTCCCGGCTCCGGTATTTAGAATTTAGCAGATTGTTTTGATGGTAGTGAAAAATGCGGAGGTGTACAGGTTGTTTCACTCACAGAATACCAGAGGAGTTATAAGAAATGCAGATGCAAGAGATTCCATAAATGTGCTGGTATGCAATTAATTGTTGTATTAAAACCCTGAAAATATTTTAAACTTTTCAAATATTATGGATCTTGGTGATAAGATTAGTAATTGACTAAATGAAGAAACACACCTATAACTCAGGCGTTGTTGGGAACTGCGCTTACATAGCACATATTGAAAATAATACCAATGTAAACTGGATGTGTTGGCCCAGGTTCGACGACAGCTTCATTTTTGGTAGCTTACTTGACGATGAAAAGGGCGGTTCATTTTCCCTGCTGCCGCCGACAGAATCCTACCAAACCAAACAGTATTATATTGAAAACACCAATGTTATATGTACTGAGATTAGTTATTCCGAGGGGACTTACCGGGTAACGGACTTTGCCCCCAGATTTTATCAGTATGAGCGCTATTACAAGCCACTAATGCTGGTAAGGAAAATCGAACGACTTTCAGGAAACCCCCAGGTCAAAGCTACCTGCAAACCCGTAGCCTCCTACGGAGAAAAGAAATTACAACGAATTCAGGGTAGTAATCACCTCAAATTTTTTGGCCTGGAGGACGAATTGAGATTAAGTACCAATATCAGCTTCAGCTACCTGCTGGAATATCAGCCATTTGTACTGAATGAAACCAAGTATCTGGTACTTACCTATGGCACACCGTTGGAAGCTCCCCTGGAAACCACTGCAGAAACCTTTCTTTCTAAAACCATTAATTATTGGCGCACTTGGGTAAAACGAACCTCCATCGGGAACTTTCATCAGGCCCAGGTAATTCGATCAGCCTTGGTTTTGAAGATTCATCAATATGAAGATACCGGAGCATTGATAGCTTCCAGTACCACCAGCTTACCTGAGTCACCCGGATCCACCAGAAATTGGGATTACCGGTATTGTTGGCTGAGAGACACCTTTTATACATTGAATG
>BQJT01000129.1 GCA_021604845.1 Cyclobacteriaceae bacterium | reverse complement strand
CCAACTTATTTTATTTACAAATGCCCTTACTCTGGGACCTGCGTATCTGATATTTCCTATTATCTCACTATCGCCGGTAATCACCATTGTTTTATCCATGTTATTTCTCAAGGAAAAAACCAGTAAGATCGCCTGGGCTGGTATTGTACTAGCTTTAATCTCAATTCCACTACTATCGTATGTTTCTCCTGGGGCCGGTGCAGGACATGGGTCATTGTGGATGATATTTGCGTTGATCGTATTTACTGCATGGGGAATACAGGCTTTCTTCATGAGGATTGCGAACCAGACCATGAAAGCTGAGGTAATATTCTTTTATATGGCAATTACCGCATTACTCATGATCCCAATTGCGTTGATGATGACAGACTTTTCACTCCCTATTAATTACGGCCTGGGTGGCATGTATCTGGCGGCCGGGATACAACTGCTCAACGCAATTGGAGCACTTACCCTGGTTTACGCATTTCGATACGGCAAAGCAATCATTGTAAGCCCGCTTACTAACTCTGCCGCCCCCTTGCTAACGGTTTTAATATCACTTATGATTTATGGTCACATTCCTAACAATGTGGTAATTGTCGGGATGATCCTGGCAATTCTAGCTACATTTCTTATTTCATTCGGAGAAGAAAAACGACCATCATCTTTAGAATCGGTTTATTAGTTAATAAAAGTCAAAAGCAATGAATCAAACTAACCATTTTCACGCTACATTTCATGACTTCCGAGGTTGGAAAATTGCCCTCAATTTACGTTGGCTTTCGATAGTTTTTTTTGTCTCCCTTTACTTTGTCTCCATTAGGTTGGACGCAAATGTTATTGAGGTGTGGGTGGTAGGAGATGGTGAAAAGGTGTTCAAATTCGATGCCGATCATTTTGCAAAAGGGAACAATAGTATTTGGGATGGCAATATGGTGCGTTTAAAGGGCTTATATAATGAAGTACTGGGATTCCAGGTGATTGTTGTATTGGACAGTTTAGGGGCTGAGGGTTTGGAAATTTCGATGGCTCCCCCAGTCCATGCAAAAACAGACAGAATAATTGGTGAACCCGGGCGCATGGCATACGGAGATCAGGGTGGAATCGAATATTTTACCCAACATTATTTGAATGTTACCAGACCAACTGATCCTCAATGGTTTTATGGATCGGAGAACAGCGCTCCTGAACATATGACCGGTTGGATCCCTGATGCATTAATACCCTCAAACGCAAAACCTGGCACGGGGGGGTTTCCAGTTAAGGTGCTTCCCACTGAATCAAGTGAGCGGAGGCATCAAAATCAAATTGAGATAATTGAAAGGGCGGCTAAGCAAAACCAGGGTTTTTGGATTGATCTATATCTGCCCAGAGATCGATCATTTTCATCTGGAATTTATAAATCCGTTATCACGGTGAAGGATAATGGTAAGGTTGTGGAAGAAATACCCCTACAAATTGAATTGATCAATGCTTATTTACCGGATGAGAATCATTCGAATGTATGGGTATATAGCTCTAATTTCAACGCTCTTTCAGATTATTTTCCTGACTCTAGTCCAGGCCAAATAGAGCAAATGCTAAAATTTGAAGCCAGAAGACATAGAATTGATCTGGTTGGAGGCTCTGTGGTTCACTCGATGACTTTCAATGATGATCAAATGAATGAATATAAGCCTTACCTGGATGGCTCTGCCTTTTCTGCGCAGCATGGTTATTACGGTCCGGGGAGGAATGTGGGAGAGAAAATTTTTCCCATTGGTATGTACGGCAACCAGGTCCTTGGTAATACCAAACAAACCGTACAAAGTGAGTCTAACAAATGGGTCGATTGGTTTGATAAAAACGCTCCTGAAGTGAGGTATTTCTGGTATATAATCGATGAACCAGGTCCAGTGCAGTTTCCCTGGATAAAGGAAAGAACCGGATGGTTAAAGTCCAACCCCGGACCGGGCAAAAAAATGCCTGTTCATCTTACCCGTGGGTACACGGAAGAATTAAAAGACAATATCGACATTTGGGATGAATATAATGGGGTCCGGCTTGATAGACAACAAGAACTCTGGGATCAAGGTAAAGACTATTGGTTTTACAATGGAAACCGGCCGAGATATGGTTCAGTAATCCTTGAAGGGACGGCAGTGGATTTGAGAGTAAATGGCTGGATCAAGTATCTCTATAGTATTGACACCTGGTTCTTATGGCAAAGTACCCATTGGACCCATAATGGTCAGGGCCCAAAAAACAGCCTGCGGCAACGAATTTTTAATGACCCTTTAACCTTTATTAATTGGGGCTTCAACTTCGGCAATGGGGATGGGATTTTATTCTATCCAGGCAGAATGCCCCACCAGCTTGAGGAAGACCGCGGAATCAATAAGGTGATGCCGTCGATAAGATTAAAAAACATAAGAAGAGGACAGCAAGATTATGAATTACTTTGGCTGGTTGAACAAAAATCAGGACCGGAAGCAGCCAAACAACTGGCCCGGGAATTAGTGGGGAAGGCTATGAGCGAAGTCGAAATGACCGATAAGGTATATTGGCCCCAACATGGAGCTGATTATGATAGAATGAGAGACAAAATCCTGGATATCTTAGTCTCTGACAATTGAATAGATATTCGGTGATAAGCGTCATTTGGCTTTCTCTAAAATCACTCGCGCATTTGTATTATATATTTTGTCCAAAGTCTGGCTGGATAACCCAATTCCATTAAGCGGCCAATGATATTCAAATCGCTTATTATAGAAATGTTCGTCCTCACTCTCCAGTATCCTAAAGGTCTCGTGGTACATTTCTTTATCCATACCCATATCGGTTCCATAGACAAGACGATCCTGGTACGTTTCAAAGAATTTCTTAACAAACCTGGGAATCGGTGCTACTTCCCCGAATCGGCCCGCGATATCGGCCATTAGGTTCGGATATTTGTCAAACATACGTGCTAAAATTTGTAGGTCGTAAGAGCAGTTGGCGTAATGACATGCAATAAATGTGGTTTCCGGATTGGCTCCAACCGCATTTTCCAGGATCCTAATCATTCCTTCATGATCAACTATGTCTGGTTGATTATCCAGCCTCCAATAAAAGGCATTCATAAGACCATCATTATGCGCATTCATTGGGGCGTACATCCATATAGGTTCTGCCACATGTATACTTATTGGAATACCCAACTCACCACATTTTTTAATCAAAGGCTGCATTCTCGGATCATCTATATGCATCCCAAATCCTTTAGTGGGTTGGGAATAAAACAAACCTTTACCTTTATCCCCAAGCTCCCCCACACCCCTGGCTCCTACCTTGAAACATCGCTCCAATTCCTTAACTGCTGCAGGGCCAAATCCCGGTTGATCATAACCAGTATAATCAAACCCGCAAAACAATATGAAACGGTCACCATAAGCAGAATATACCCTATATAAAGAATCAAACTTTGCTCCTGTGGTATAGGTAAGGATTACCGATTTTTCAATTCCCACCTGGTCCATGGTCTTAATCCACTGCTCCAGTTCCTCTTTGGAGTTTGCGTAAGGGTGAGCGTGTAGATCAATCACAGGGAAACGAGCTTTGGTAACCTTGGTGTGAGGTACCTTATAGAGTGAAACGGGATCGAAATCCCTCAGTGTGATGTTTTCTACGGAATTACTTACTTCCAAAACAGGATCCGGGCTTGATGATTGGGTGGTACTATTGCATCCAACCTGCAATAATACCAGACCTAATGCCAATACAGGGAGAATTTTAAAGCTTGTAGTATCGGATTTCATAGTCTTTATTCGGTTTGATTTGATTTGCAAGGTTATTCATCTGATACTATCCATCCATTTGTCCATCAGGGATGAAACAGATGTACTTTCAAGGGCTTTCAAGTGGGGAATCATAAATCAACTCGCTCTGTCAGTATTATTTCGCTTTGACCCGGTATTACCGAATAAAGCACATAGGCCCCCAGAGCATCCTGTTGAATACTAAGTGTGACCTTATCGTCCGGATTGGAACTTTTGGTTAGTACCGAAGCTTTCCATGCCTCTGGCAGGTAAGTTTTTAGAGTAATAGGGACATCATAAACTTCCGGATCAAGGTCAGATGAAACATTTACTACAATTGCCTGGTCTTTTAAAGTACTGCTTACTTTAGAATTTTTTCTTTCCCTTACATATTTCGTAACATCAGCAAAAGTAGCAACCCATACATAATCCTCTTTTTGTTTTATATAACCGAAATATTCCTGCAAGTCTGCTCCGGTTCTGGGTTCCCAGCCAATTCCATCTACACCGTGAAACACCAGTACCAACCAAATATTATCATGTACTATACTGGTATCTACCCAGGACTTCATCAGGTCCATGCTGGTATCAGTATGCGGGCCCCTTTGCCACTGTACATACTCCTTGTCTGATTCACCGGGTAGTCTTTGGCTGGACCTGTTGAGTTCATCAAGATATGGTTCCGGCATCCGGTTTCTCAGTGCAGGATATACTTTCAATGCATATTCCATTACCCGTGGATTCTCGGTACCAAAAGGGCATTCAGCAGAAAAGGTGTATTTCGCACCTAGAAATTTTTGAATGTCCGATTGGCTTTGTTCCAGCTCGTATAGCATATTAACCTCGTCCAATACTGATAATCGAGGGTGGGTTATGGAGTGACTGGCAATTTCATGACCTTCGGAGGTGTAAAGTTGGTACTCTTTCCAGGTAGTAGTGTCCTCCGGGTGGTTGTCAAAAACAACGTTTTCTACATCCGTTAAATTGCTGCTTCTTACTTGCTCATATGCTTCGTCAATCAGTGCATGAGCTTCTGCAATCTTACCCTCTTCAAAAAGCGAGCCTGCCTCAACATTGTATTCAACCGCATCTTTCATACCAGTATAGGCTATTAAAGAGGCCCTTTCGAAAAAGTTGTCCGGGTTGGTTTTAATCGTGGCCGTCTCCTTAATTATCTCATCTTTTGGTCTTCCAATAAATTTACCCTTCTGCGAGCCTTCTACTTTTCCGGTGACGATATAGAATGTACCAGGCAAACCAAGGTCATTCATGATCGGTCTGGCCACAGTAAAATTAGTGATGACACCATCGTCGTAAGTAATAGATATGGCCGATCGTTTATCCCCCTGCCATTTGGTAATAACAGTATGACCTGGATGTTCGTTTTTTTCAGAAGCGCAGGTAGCAAAAAGCAACAGAATCCCGAATACGGAAATAATATTTCTCACGGTATAAATTATAATCCTCATACTATGGTATTAATAAATGTTCATGATTTCATTATGGTGCAATTCAATATTTTTAATTGATACGATCCAACCATTCTTCCACCATGGGATGGAGCAATTCTTCTACCTGGATCATCCATGTCAGGTCTTCTCTTTGACTGGCAAAATGGAAGAACCGATCCGGTACAAAATCAGCGGAATAGTTCAAAAATCGTGTCTTGGCATACACAGTTTCCAAATTTTTCCAGGATTGCTGAAATTCATTCAAAGCTTCACGAACATTTTCAACCGCATCCTGTGGTCTCTTCTTTTTCTTGCGATCACACTGTTCAAGAGCCAACAGCAATCTCGGTGCAGTTATGTGGAAATCATTCAGGGCCTCGATAACTTCCCAATGGTACCGGTTTCTTCTAGACTGTTGATTTAACGTGGTCAGCGCTTTTGAGGTAAGTTGATACTCATCAGCTATTTTTTTTGCTTCATTTATCCGTTGTTCATATTTACTACTCCACTTGCCGGGGTTTTCTGAATCCGGAAGTTCGATTAACAGGGATTTAAAAGCATTTTCATCCTGGTCCATTTTAGTATCCGGTGTAAACCAATGGGCTAATCCCGGTAGAATTAGCAAAGCATTATCCAGATCAACCCGGGAGCCTTCCCTGTTAAGTGAGGTTAGCCAAAATGATTCGGCATCCCATAGCTCTTGCTTGAACTGCTCATAATCTGGCATGGTTGTTCCAAACTCTCTTTGTAAATAAGCTCCATAAAACTCTTCTTCAGTTCTTCCTTCCGGATTCCAACCGTACTCGGCCGAAGCAATATATCCGCGCCAGTAGGTTTCCATATGGTGTCCGTGATCATCCCAGGCGGTACAAAGGTTACCATCGATTCCTTTCTCCGCTGCCAGTGTCACAAAACTGCGAATAGCGGCGACCACAGTGGTTGATGATGGATTGGCCAAAGTTGCAATCATGGTCTTTAATCCATGGTCACGATACCAATCGAGCGCCATAATGTTGCCAGGTTCTCGCGCCATTCCATAATTCCAGCGCATGTAGATACACTCCTCCGGAAATTTTTGGATCAGTTCTTCGAGTATGGGTCCCCCCACCTCCCATTCTTTTGCTGCTTGTTCCTCATCCGGATGGTCAGTCCAGGTACTTTCATATACACCCGCCGCCTTCAATGGCATGTCATCCCAGAAAATGGGAATGCGACCATTTTCCTTTGCGAAATCACTAACTTTTGTCAACCAATACAAATTCAAACTCAACAATCCCTCTTTTTCAGCAGTCGGCCCGCAACGATGACACAACCCAATGTTGCCAATCTCGTCACCTCCGATGTGGAGATACCTTGAACCGGGAGTTGCCTTTATTGCATCGCGGTATAGATCAAACAGTACTTCGTATGTTCCATCATCCATGGGGCAAAATGCCCACCTGTTCTCAGGTAATTCCCGGAGGTGCGCGTACTGATCATGTTTAAGGATGAAGGTTGCATGACCCAGGCCTTGGACTAGCGGAGTAATTTCAATATGACGGCGTCGGGCATAATTTGTCAGAGCTGCCATTTCATTGATATTAATAGATTCCGGTGCAGCTACCTGTGGCTGAAGTTCATACCGTAATTTGTCTTCGAATTCAAATATAATACCGTTAATTTTATAGCGCGCCAACCGATCGATGCTCTCATAATAAATGTTCATATGATCGAGGTGATGCTTGACATCGATATGTACAGCACGATATGATAGGGCTGGTGAATCCGTAATTCTACATGATGGGATTGCTGTTTGAAAATCCCGGGCATCTTCCAAAAGTTGCTCCAGGGTCTGACAACCATAAAAAATACCTGCTTCTCCACTGGCAATAATTTCAACATTCCCATTCGCTATGGTTAGCAGGTATCCTTCAGAAGAATTAGGGACATCGCCTGAGTCATCCAGTCTTAGTGTAAGAGTTCCCTCACCAGATGCATCCGAGGCGGTTAACGGGCTAAGAATGGCTCCCATCACAGGGCGATCAAAGTCTCCTATCATTCTAAGATTTACCAGGTCGCCAAACATTATGCCATTACCCGGCAGCAATTCTATTTCCTGAGGTTCCGGGACAATCTTAAAGGGAGAGGGCATTTTTGCCGCTGCCTCATCTGCTACCGCCGAAACCGACAAAACCTGAACAGAAACAAATAAGGCCAATAATAGGATTTTCATGGTAACTGTATTTTAGATTATGTACTTGGAAATGCCTTACAGGAAATTAATTTGTTGCAAGGATATTAATTGGTTTAAATATAATGTTTATTATGCAATATAATACGATTCGAAAGATCTTGTAATCTATTATATAAGTTTTTGTAATATATTTGAAAGACTTTATAATACAAATAGATATTTTCGATAAACGTAACAAATACCACAAATCAATGCTAAATCTAGATTGACGGTTACCAGCCGCTATTAAAGACTCTTGAAACAAAAGTAATCGTATGGAAGTAAAAGTATGGCAGTCTAAAATAACCATGCAGACTCATCAAATAGGTGCTGAAGACCCAAATCCGTCTTATTTCGGCAGTGCCTGGGTATATGGTCGTAACTATCCCTATGCCAATCAAGATGATATCACCCGGACAAGGGAAAATAAGCAGTATACCGCGCTTTATCTTGAAAATACTTATTTAAAAGTGCTGGTAATTCCTGAACTGGGAAGTCGGATTTGGTCATTGTATGATAAAGTTGGGGGGCGTGAGGTTTGGTATCGTAACCATGTGGTTAAACCAGCAGAAGTCGGGGCTCGTGGCGCCTGGGTGTCGGGTGGTAATGAACTTAATTTTCCCGCAAACCCTCCTAATGAACACTCGGTTTCCTGTTTTTCTCCAATCGATTATGAAGTACGCGTAAACAAAGACGGCAGTGCCAGTATCATTATCGGAGATACCGAAAAGATCCAGGGCATGCAATGGGTGTGCTATTTAACTTTATACCCGGACAAGGCCTTTTTGGAACAAGAAGCCATTCTATTTAATCGGACAAACCATCCGAGGATACATATTTGGTTTGCTAATGCCAGCGTACAGGATGAACCTGACCTCAAGTTTATATATCCAGCAAGATCTGCCTATTCTGCACCAGATACCATCATGACTTATCCAGTACATGAAGGTGTTGATAAAAGTCTTGCACGTAATATTCACCATGCCCAATCTATTTTTGTACGGGGTGTGCGACGTGATTTTTTTGGCACATATTTTACAAAAAGCAATCATGGCGTTGTACACATTGCTGATTATCATGAAGTTCCGGGAAAGAAAATTTGGCATTGGGGACAAAGTGATGATGGTCAAAGATGGGTAGATATCCTAACCGACCCACCGGGCAAACAGTACGCAGAAATACAAAGCGGACGACAAACATCTGAATGGGATTACGAGTTTTTAGCCCCACAGAAAGCCGAACATCTATTTGAATATTGGTATCCCGTAAGAGATATGGGAAGTTTTGTATTCGCAAATCGTGAACTATCGGTAAACCTCGAACTGACTCCCAATAGCGCTGATAAAATTGAGCATATCAAAATTGCAGTTAATGCTACCATGATAATCAAAAATGCGGTTATACATTTGGAAGCAGACGGCACAGAAGTATATCAAGAAGAGGTGACCCTTGGTCCGGAAAAAACATTTACCGGAATAATCACTTTACAGAATTCACTACCTGTCGACCTCCAGTGGATTCTTTCCATAGTGCAGGATGGCAAAGAACTACTCCGCTACGATACCTCCGAACCAATAGACAATAATCCGAATCTTCAACCTATAGATGAAGTCGATCCCACACTAGAAACCATGAGTGGGAAAAGTGCGGAATTATTTGTTACGGAAGGACTTTCCTATGAAGGGTTTAAAGCGGATACTATAAAAGCCCGAGAACTATATAAGAAAGCTTTGATAATTGATCCCGGATATTCCAAAGCCCTTTTTCAACTTGGAAAGCTGGATTTTTTAGCTGGACGTTACGATATGGCTGGTGAATATTTTCAAAAAGCACTTTTCAGAGACAAGTATAACGTCGATGTTAATTATTATTTCGGCCTCACTTATATGGCCAAAAAAAATCCGGAATTTGCTGAAGATTATTTATGGGTGGGTGTACGGGAAGAAAACAATCATGCCTGCCTGCTGGCTCTTGGTCAGTTAATGCTATCACAGGCAAAATTCTCCGAGGCTTACCAGTACTTAATTAAAGTTATTCACTTCGAAGCAAATAATTTTCGTGCGGCGGGTTTAGCCTGCCTGGCATTGCGAAAAATGGGGCATTTTACGGAAGCTCAATCCCTGTTAAGTGAAAAATTGTACATTAATCCATTAGACTATTTTCTTCATAGCGAACAATATTTTTTGAGTCAGGAGTCAACTGATTCTGAACAAATGGCATTGGCCTCTCAAAAATTAGCGCAGTTTTTCAAACGCGATGTAGAAACGTGTCTGTCTGTTCAATCTGAATACGGTCAGCTGGGGTTCATTGATGAAAGTATTAAGGTCTTGGATTTTTACCTTAAGCATGTAACAAAAGGAGACTACGTGTATCCGATTGTTTACTATTACCTTTCCTACTATATGGGAGAAAAAGGACAGGAAAAAAGAGCAGAAGAATACAATAGTTTGGCCGGCAGGATGCCAACAGATTATGTGTTTCCTTTTAGAACAGAAACTATTGATGTATTGAGTTTTGCCCTAAAACTAAATTCCTCCGATGGAAGGGCACGTTATTATTTGGGAAACCTTCTTTTTCATAAATTCAGATATGAAGAAGGGATGGCAGAATGGGAAGCTGCTGTTAAAATTGAGGACCATCCAGTTGCCAGGAGAAATCTTGGACAGGCGTATTATAAAGTCTATGACGATCTGGAAAAGGCCATGGCACAATACCAAATAGCCAATCGGCTAAATCCGGATGATTTTAGATATTATTGCGATATCTATGATATTGCAGTACAAATGGAGCAAACCGATTGCGCTTTTTCCATTTTCCAGTCTGCCCCGAAAATTGTTAAAAACAAGGCCCGTTTCCTTTCCAGATATAGCACGCTTCTGCTATTAAAAGGATTCTACGATCAGGCAATTGAGATTCTTGATTCCAATGAATTCTTAGTTATGGAAGGGGAAAGCAATATCCATGAAATCCACATCCAGGTTCACCTGCTGAAAGGCTGGCAATTGCACAAAGCCGGTAGATATCAGGAAGCGCAGCAGGAATACAACCTTGCCATAACTTACCCCAAAAACCAATATGTAGGTCAGCCGGTTTATGCAAATTTTTCCAAAATGTATTTCCTGATAGGTTTAGCTTTCCGAGACATGAAGCTTGAAAAACAAGCTGTGGAATACTGGAATAAAGCGATATTGGAATCTGCCATACCTATGACTTATATGGATATAGTATTTGGCACTGAACCTTCACCTCACAGCGAAGTAAGCTATTATAAAGCCATGGCGTTTAAAATGCTTGACAACGAACATGAAGCTCAATTACTAATCGACAACCTCAGGACGCATGCCGAATCAATTGACTCAGACAATCGTGAGGTTTTATCCCATAAATATTTTTTACAGGGGCTGGCACATAAAGCTGAAGGACAAATCGATGAAGCAGATAAGGCATTCCGGAAATCATTGAGTTTCAAAGCCGATAATCTGGAGTGTATCCTGGCGAAGGTAACAGTATGATATCCTTTGGAAAGAAGAATATGCGGATAGAAAAGGTATGGCTTTATTTTGCCCTTTCAACCATGCTATTATGGGGTGTTTGGGGAGCTTTTACTGAATTCCCCGAGAAAAGTGGCTTTCCCACAATTCTCAGTTACTCTGTGTGGGCAATTTCAATGATCCCATGCGCACTGATCGCTTTGAAATTGGCTGACTGGAAACTTGACTATGATAAGCGCTCGTGGATGCTTGGTTCATTGGTTGGACTACTTGGTTCCGGTGGCACTATAATTCTCTTTCATACCCTTAGAATTGGGCCTGCATATCTAATTTTCCCGATTATCGCATTGTCACCAGTGGTGACCGTAATACTTTCAATATGGTTTTTGAAAGAACGCGCAAGCATGAAGTCATGGATAGGCATTGTGTTCGCGTTAATTGCCGTTCCACTACTTTCCTGGCAAGGAAGCGAGGATGGAGATAATAGTAAATATTATTGGCTGATCCTTACTTTAATTGTTTTTGTGATGTGGGGCCTACAGGCATTTTTTATGAAATTTGCCAACGCACGCATGAAATCGGAAAGCATTTTTTTTTATATGATGCTAACCGGACTACTATTTATACCTGTGTCTGTCTATATGACTGATTTCTCTCAGCCGATTAACTGGGGAGTTTCAGGGCCATTCCTTTCTTTCATCATTCAAATTCTTAATGCGATTGGAGCTTTGTTATTAGTTTATGCTTTTCGGTATGGCAAAGCGGTAATTGTTAGTCCCCTGGTAAACGCCGGAGCTCCGTTGATAACGGTGGTTATTTCCCTGGTTTTATATAGTGTTATTCCAAATACCATAGTAATGTCTGGAATGGCATGCGCAATCTTTGGCGCCCTATTATTGGCAACCGAAACAGGCTAAAACGGAAATTAAAATAAAATTTGGATCAAGTCAAAAACAGAAAATATGCGGAACATCAAAAGTCAGACAATTGCATCGAGGGGTAGGCTTGCAATAAGCGCGCTAATTCTCGCTTTTCTTTTTATATCCTGCACACAAAATGTCAAACAACCCAACGTAATCATTTTGCTCACCGACGATCAAGGATATGGTGACTTCTCGGTAAATGGCCATCCCTATTTAAAAACCCCAAATATGGACAGATTGCACGATATGAGCGTCCGATTTACTGACTTCCACGCGGCACCCTTATGTACTGCGACCCGGAGCCAAATGTTAACCGGTATTGATGCCCTTCACAACGGTGCTTGTGATCCCACCGGACAAACCACACTTCTCGACACCAGTTATACAATTATGTCCGATGTCTTTCTACAGAACGGCTACAACACAGCGCTTTATGGCAAGTGGCACCTGGGTGGTAATTTCACCCATTACCGGCCGCACGAGCGAGGTTTCCAGGATGCGGTGCATTTTTTGCGCGGTGGACATTGGTCAAGTCCCAACTACTGGAACAGCGATCAGATGGATGACTACTACTATCATAATGGTGAACTTGAGCAGTTCAAGGGGTATGCCACCGATATTTGGTTCGAATTAGGAAAAAAGTTTGTTTCACGAAGTAAAGAGGAAGACAAACCCTTTTTCCTTTATCTACCAGTCAATGCTCCACACGTTCCCTGGTTGGTGCCCCCGAAATACAGAGAGCCTTACATGGACCTGGGACTTGATGAAGGAAGCATAGCTTTTTATTCAATGATCGCCACTGTCGACGATAACCTGGGTTCGTTCATCGACTTTCTCAAACAGGAAGATCAGTGGGACAATACAATATTTATCTTCTTCACAGACAACGGGACCACACTATATGAACAGGAATATAACGCTGGCATGAGAGGGAAAAAAGGTGATATCTATGAAGGTGGACATCGGGTGCCGATATATTTTAGCTGGCCAAACGGCCAACTCGGAGCGCCGCGTGATATTGATGCACTATCACAATGTCAGGATCTGCTGCCAACCCTTATGGATTTATGCGGTCTGAAAGCAAAAACGGCACTGAATGTTGAAGGGAAAAGCCTGGCACCTATATTACAAGGTAAGTTGCAAGATGAGCTGGACGAACGCGTCCTGGTGGTACAATCAGGCGGTGAACTGCTCAAAAAATATGAATCCACTGTCATGTGGCAGAAATGGCGGCTGGTCAACGGCACCGAACTATACGACCTGAACAGTGATTTACCACAGTCCAAAGATATCTCCGGCCAGCATCCTGACATCGCTTCCAAATTGAAGACCTATTACGACGGCTGGTGGCAAAAAGCTAAAATAGATACCAAGCCTCCATTGTATTATATTGGCGATGAAGAAGTTATGCTGACAGGTTATGACTGGATCGAGGAAGGCAACGGCCAGGTCTACAACTGGGAGCACCTTCGCTACGGTCAAAAGAAAAACGGCAAATACCTGGTGCAGTTTGAAAGTGACGGCCGTTATCGTATTTCATTGAGACGTTGGCCAAAAGAAGCTGACGTGGCCATTCGTGCGGGAGTACCAGCTTTCGATACCTTTGACCCATATGTTACATTAGCAGCAGGTGTAGCACTGGATATTCGCAGTGCCCGCATTAAAGTCGGCGATCAGATCTTAACCGAGACAATTCAGGAACAGGAC
>BQJT01000128.1 GCA_021604845.1 Cyclobacteriaceae bacterium | reverse complement strand
CCAAAATGTGCCGGCCGATCTTTATATTCCTCTAACAACCATGCTCCCTGAGATCCCAGGGCTCCATCCATATACATCTTTATTGCCCGGATAGTTAGAAGATTATTCCCATATCCGATTTCCGGTCCTGAACTGAACCAGTTCTTCAATAATTCGTGATCAGATCCGCTCAGCATTACCCACATTCGTACCGGCATTCGACCCTTATCAATAGCCTCCCGATATAAATCAATAGTATTTTGATCCACCCCGGCATCCTGAAAAGAGGTAATGCCAAAAGCAAGACATTCACTGATGGCCATTTCAAGTGCCCGGTGATCGGTAGCTTCTGAGTTTTCCGGTATGTGGCGGGTGATTAGGTTCATAGCAACCTCGTTAAAAATTCCGGTTGGATTGCCCAAAGGATCTTTAATAATTTCGCCTCCTTCACCCACCTCCGTGGGTGCACCTTCCTGTCCAAAATTAGTTATTCCAGCGATCTCCATGGCTTTGGCATTGGCAAAGCCTGCATGTCCACTGGCGTGACGCAGGTATACCGGGTTATCGGGTGACACCGCACTAAGACGCTGATGCGTCTGAAACCCCTTAATCATGGTATCAGGCAGTATGGACCATTTGCTTTGATGCCACCCCCTGCCCAGGATCCATTCACCTGGTTGACTTTGTTCAACCGCGGTTTCCACCATTTCTACCAGATGCTGATAGCTTTCAGCATCCCTAAGGTCTAGTTCCAGCTTACTATATCCCATTCCCATGAAATGGCCGTGCCCTTCGATCCACCCGGGGGTCATGGTTTTCCCCATTAAATCAAGTATCTCAGTTTCCTCACCAATGTGTTTTTGCACACCTGTCCGGTCCCCGACATAAACAATTTTCCCGCCGCTAATTCCTACTGCTGTTGCTATGGGCAATTGAGGGTCAACGGTATAGATGGGGCCATTTTGAATGACCAGGTCATAATTTTGCGGTTGATTACAACTGGTAAGAAACCAACAATGGATTCCACAGATAAGCGTTCTTACCAAAAATGAACATCGAAGGTAGTTTAAGTTAGTCATCGGTAAGATGTTTGATCTGCTCCCAGCTTAGAAGGTGAAAATCGCTGATTATCAAGTCCGCCTGACTGAGATCCTGGTTCCCGGAATTGGGGTTCTGGTATCCGATACATTTCATTTGTGCTCGTTTGGCAGCTGTAACCCCGTGATTGGAGTCTTCAATAACCAAACATTTGCTGTTTTCAACCTTTGCCAACCCAGCTGCAACATTAAATATTTCCGGGTGCGGTTTTGAGTATTGCAGATTTGCACCGCTTACTTTCAAACTAAAGATACTGGTTAGATCGAATAATTCAAGTACCAGTTCGATGCTTTCCATTGAAGAGGAAGATGCCAGCACCAAGGTTGTCTGCTGCTGTTGCAACATATTGATTAGGTTTGGAATTCCGGGAATTGGCTGGAGTCCCTGAATACTCCTAAGTCGCTGGTGGTATAAACTTTTATCCCTTTCCAGTACTTCATCAACGCTAACACTCAGGGTGTGCTTTTCAATCAATTCCTGCCACATGTTCTTTGAAGATCGACCGATAAAAGATTGATACTCATCAGTTGTCAGGGTTATACCATATAATCCGAAAAGTTGATGTTGTATTTCCTGGTGAATGGGTTCACTGTCGATGATTACCCCATCCATATCAAATATTACGGTTTTTATCATTTGAACGTCTTGTTAAAGCAGGTATGCTTGCGTAAGCAATTTGCAGTTATAGGCGCCAAAAATAGCAATTTTTGATTTCACGGCGCTTTTATTCATGGGAAATGAAATGCTTTTCAGTATCACGTCGTTGTTTATAGAAATGAGATCGTTTTTGTTTTGTTTTTATGCCTTTTGCATAATTGGGTCAATTCAAGCTCAGCAAGTAAACCATCCGGATTTACCTAAGGTTAGATTGATTGCTCTGGAACCTGGAGTAACCCTGGAGTTGCTTGACTGGGGTGGGGCTGGTGATCCGGTTATGTTCCTTGCCGGTTTGGGTAACACGGCGCACGTTTATGAAAACTTTGCATATCATTTTACCACCAATCACCGCGTGTATGGATTAACCCGCCGTGGTTACGGTGCATCTAGTCAGCCTTTGTATGGCTACGATATCCCAACCCTTGCCCAGGATATCAAAGGTGTGATCGATACACTTCAAATAGAAAGGATCACTCTAATTGGCCATAGTATTGCCGGCGATGAGATGACTGCTTTTGCATCTACATATCCTGAGCGTGTGCGTAAATTAGTTTATCTCGATGCCGCTTATGATCGGTCCGATTTCGTTACCTTGATGCGAAAAGCACCGTACCCTCCTCAAGCTCAACCAGTTATGTCAGAAGTGGACTCTGCTTCTTCCTTCACCGTCAGCACTTATTTATCCAACATGTTTGGCATGCAGTACCCGGAAACTGAAGTGCTGGCTACCCGTACTTTCAACGTTGATGGAAAATTAAAAGGTAGTGTTACCCCTGATCATATTGGTATTAAAATCATAATGAGCCTGGAACCCCCAAACTATCAGGCCATTCAATGCCCCAGTTTAGCAGTATATGCGGTTTTCAATCATGTAAATGAACTCTTTCCTAATTATCAGGATTTTGATCAGCGGAATAAGTTGATGGCTCACCAGGCTATGGAAGTACTAAAACCGTACGTGCTGAACCAAATTCAATATTTTATGGATCAAACAGAGGGGGAACAGGTAGTGAAATTCGATGGTGCCGATCATTTCATTTTTTTAACACATGAAAGAGAAGTGGTAAGTGAACTATTAGAATTTCTATCAAAACCTTAACCGAGGTGTAAATATAGTTTTTAGGTTAGTACTTCAGATTAGTCTCCTACTCAGCTAGTTATCTATGTGATCTTACATAAGCACTTCTACTTCAGTATTTTAAGCAGAAACTTTAGTGGAATTAAATACGTTGATTATAGTAAAGAGACACCTTAAAACCATGTCAATCAACCAATTAAAAGTTCAGATTTTGGAGTCCGTAGGCAATCTGGATCAGCTACAGTCGGAGCAGGTTTTAAATTTCATTCGACAAGTGTTGAAGTCCAGACATGATCGAGAGGATTACAGTAATTTTAAAAGAAGGGCAATGGAAGAAATTCAGATTGCCATCGAAAAAAACCAGGGGCCTCAGGTAGCCTGACGATCATTGTATTCGGTACTTTGTTACTTTTGCCAGCGCAAAGGAGGAATTTTTTGCCCTCATAATCCATCAGATACATTGTTTCTGATATGACAGAACCCTTTGTTCCTTAAATTTTTTTGACAATGGGATTAAAAGCCTTAGATGCTACTAAAACCTTATCACCAACCTGCAACCTGCCAGCAGTAGTTTTGTCAACAATAACCTTTACTAAATGATTGTCAATTAATACGGTTAAAATATACACTATATCCTCCGCCATTATTGCTGCCACCTCTCCGGTAAATTGAAATTTCCCGCTCAAATGACGGTGGGAGAAGAGCTCTAACGGGGTACAATATTGTTTTATCAGTCCATTTTTTAAATGCATCACCTGATTGGACAATTTGAAAATTTCACCAACCTCATGGCTGACCAGAAAAATTGTGAGTTTAAATTCCCGTTGCAGATCCAGAATATGATTCTGCAGTTTAACTCGCATGCTCTGGTCCAGTGCGGATAATGGTTCATCCAGCAGCAGGATCCTCGGTCTGGTTACCAGTGCCCGGGCCAAAGCAACCCGCTGTTGCTGCCCTCCTGAAAGGGAGGCTGGCTTCCGATTTTCCAACCGCTCTAGTTCAGTAATGCGAATCAGGTCATCTATTGCATTACCGTGTTGGTTTTTTGGCAAGGCATATTCCAGGTTTTTACGAACTGTCATATTCGGAAAGAGGGCAAAATCCTGAGAGACCATACCGATACTACGACTGCCTGGCTTCAGGTTTATTGAAGAAGCCGTATTCAGCCATACCTTGTTATCCACCCTGATAGAACCTTCATCCGGGGTCATCAGGCCCGCCATGACACGAAGCAGTGAAGTTTTACCGGCTCCGGAATCCCCATAGATAGTGACTATCTGTTCGCTCTCGATTTGCCGGTTGATGGATAACTTCATGGGACCGTTTGGCCCATCCAGACTTTTGGATATTTGAATGTCGATCATCGCCAAAATCTATTAATATACCGGCCGTTGACCAGATAAACCACCAGCAGTACCAGGAAGGCAAGTAAAATAAGTACCAATGCATATTGATGGGCGGTGCCATAGTTAAGTGCTTCCACCTCGTCATAAATGGCAATGGATGCAACCCTGGTTTGGTCCGGAATGCTTCCTCCAATCATCAGCACCACACCGAATTCACCAACCGTATGAGCGAAGGAGAGCACGATACCGGTTAGTATTGAGGGCTTAATGTTCGGAAGTTCAACTTTAAGCAGTGTGGTTAGATAAGACTTTCCTATAACACGTGATGCGTCCATCATTGAGGTTGGAAGGCCACTTAAACCACTCTGGATGGGGTGAACCATGAATGGCAGTGAGTACACCACAGAGGCAATAACCAATCCGGTGAATGAGAAAGCCAGCCGAATCCCGAACCAGTCATCCAGCAGTTGACCAACGAAACTGTCGGGGCTAAAGGCCAATAAAAGGTAGAAACCCAGCACTGTAGGGGGAAGTACCAACGGCATGCTTACCAATGTTTCAATTATTGGTTTGATCCTTGAATTACCGAATGCCAGCCATTTGCTAATGGGTATTGAAATCACTAGCAATACCAAGGTAGTAACCGTGGCAAGTTTAAGGGTTAAAATAATCGGTGACCAATCCATTATTCTGACAACATGATTTCGTTGGTCTTGATCATGGCAACAACTTCACTTCCTGCATCGATCTGAAGTTGTTCAACGGCGTTACGGGTAATTATAGAACCAAATGTGAATTGCTGGTACTGCAGATTCAGCTGGCATAGTAATTGGCCTTTGATGACCTCGATAACTTTTGCTGGTATCTGGTTTTGCAAACTAATTCCAAGCGGATTATTTGCAATGATAACTTCAGTTGATTTAAACATTACTTTGGTAGAGGCGCCGGGTTTCAAGTAACCGGCTGTTTCGGGTGTTTCGATTACTATACTGGTGAAAATAAGATCCGCCACCGCCACCTTAACCAGAGTCAGGTTACCGTAAGTGCGTATAGAATGAATTACACCGTCAAAAGTATTCAATGGAATGATTTGAATGTATTTGCTAAATATAAGAGAATCTTTGAATACGAATTAACCGTACTGATTCAACTTCCAATTCCGAACTCCAAATCATTCAACTAAAAACTAAAAACTAAAGACTAAAAACTAAAGTCTAAAAGGCTTCTCTTATATTCAGATAAAACCCCGGATTTTGTGTCCCGAACCCAAAATCTACCCTTATGTTCAAGCGTTCCTTAGGAATGGCCGCATAACGAAGGCCCACTCCCCAGGATGATTTAAGAAGATCGAAACCTAATTCTGAGATGCTAGGGGCAACATTGCCAAATCCCATAAATCCTACTAAACCCCAGCGTTCCCAAAATGGTATCTTCTCTCTTTCATCGATCCATGATTTGCGGACTAAAGGCAACCGGTATTCAACCTGAGCAGCCAGGTAGGAATTATCCCGAAATCGACCCAAATAATGCCCACGCATAATCTGGTCGCCACCCAGTAAGGCCATGGTTTCGAAAGTTGGATTGCCCCAATTGTGCTCCGCTACCAGGTTAAAAGCCAGCACATGTCGTTGCTGAAAGGTTGGTATGTAATGGCGCAAGTCAAAGCGCAATTTAGAGAACTCATACTCACTTCCCAGCCAGGATTGGTAGGTTGTAAGATTCCCCTGAATGAAAGGTCCTGTGGTCGCATTAAAAACGTTATCCCGTCTATCCAGCCTGGCAATAACTCCCAAACCGCTGGTTAGCGCACCCTGGTTACCAGGTATCAGGCCTTCCTGGATGAGTTCCCCGTCCTCGGTAACATCACTGACCTTACTGGATTCGCGGACAAATCGAGCGCCAAGGAAAAACCCCGAACTTACCTTTGCCAGATAACTAAAGTCAAATGTTATGGTTCGGGTAGTATAAATTTCCTCATTGGAGTCGGGTGTATCATTCCCAATTCCCCAGAACAGTAATGGGAATTTAATCCATTCTGTTTCCCCTTTAAATATGTGGTTGTTGTCATTCAGGAAGATCTCATATGACAAGCGTAGCTTGATTTGGTTCTTAAGGGTATAGTTCAAAGGCATTTTTACGCTAGACAATTGTGTTCCTTCAGGGGCTTTATTGCCTCTAAAAAGATAAACTCCTATTGCCCCGAACCTAAGCGAAGTTTCTGGCGAATAAGTAATAATAGGTAGAATCATAAAAGATCTATCCCTGGATTCGATAGAGTCATTTATATCCTTTTCTGTTTCGACCTGGCCAGTTGCAGAAGTTTGTGCAGGAAGCCATAGGCAAAATTCCAGACTTATAAGAGCCAATAACAACAAGGGTTTTAGCATATAAGCAGCCATAATGGTAGTTTTAAGCCCTAACGTAAGATATGAAGAAAGGTACCGTAACGCCACCTGGCTGCGGCCTTAAATATTTTCCTGATAGACCATTAGATGCCTGCCCAATGAATAAATTCCTCTGTTCGTTGGTGTTTAGCATTCAGTTGGCTTAACGCCTGCAACGCCTGGTCTCGGTAATCCTGGTTTCCTGGAAAGGCTCTCCAATCAGCCAAAGAATTACCCAAGTCCCTGGCTGCCTCAACTTGACGTTCATCACCACCACCTACCAGGGTTCCCAGTTGTAGGCTGAAGCCCGATAAGGCTCCGGGGAAAAATTTCAAATCGTCTGGATTATTGCTGTTTCTCACTGCATTCAATTGCAACTGCTTCGCTTCGCAAATCTTAATAAAGCATTGATTAAACGCTTTAACCACCGACTTGATGAGCCTGGTTTCGACACAGATCAGCAGTTCATATGCCCTGAAAATCATAGCGTCCCCTGAAAGAATTGCCACGTTATCGTTCCACCTGATATGAACGCAATCCTTCCCAAACCTTGTGACTTTATGGTCTAACAGATCTTCATGGATCATTAGGAAGCTATGAATCCATTCTACCCCCAGGCTGGGAGTTAATGCTTTTCTAATGTCTCCTGATAACAGGTGGCATCCCCATAATGTAAGCAGCGGATGATTCCTTCGGGAATCAACCCCAAGTATGTACTCCATAGGTTGATAAAGCTCTGCCGGACGCCGATTCATTGAACTGGCCTTCAGAGACTGGTTAATTATTTCTATAGAGGCGGGTACATCCATTGGTCAGATTGTGCAATTAGTATTTGCCCAACAAAATTGAGGGATTTTTTGGCCTTTTTAAAACTCTTATTCAGTTTAATTAGCTGGCTCCATTCTGAAGGGCGTAGCAAACTCCTGACCACAAACCCTGTGGGATTGAATGAAGGCCTATTGAAACTGTCTATTAGCGTTTTTGGCAAGGTCACATTTACCGGGTCGCTGACTGCCCTGATGACGGCAAACGGCAAGCTATTGTCAGCGGCTAGTCTGGCCAAAGTACCACTTTCCATATCAGCTGCAATAAATTTGCCAGTCTGAAATAAGGCCTGCTTGTCTTCCTTTGTCCGTAGAACCTTGTTGGTTTCTGTTATCGGACCCCGATGTACGGATAAACCTTTTGGGATCATTGAGAGCAGGTGCTCACAAAAAATACGGTCTGAAGTATAAACTTCATTTGATACAGTTATTAACTCAGGAATCAGCAAATCTCCTGCGTTTAGTTCCGATGATAACCCGGCTGCACTGCCCCAGCTAATTATCAGGTCGATCTTATGATTCATAAGTTCCGCAAAGGCTTTGCGGGTATTTTGTTTACCAATGCCGGACAGGCATACTGTTATGTTGTTTGCAATGGATACACAACTTCCTGGTGCAACCTTCAGGGTGGTTAGTGTTGATAACTCCTGAGCTAATGGCACCTGGATTCCTATGTTCACTTATTCTAGTTTTGTGAAGGGTAAGCCGCTGATACTTCATTGCGATATCGGGCCAGAGCCCATAAGGGAAAGTATTTATTATATCCATGATATTTTAGATAAAATACTTTAGGAAATCCTGGGGCAGTGAATTCCGGATCTGACCAGAATCCATTGTCTGTTTGATGTCTTATCAAATAACCAACTCCCTTTTGCAAAGCTTCAGAATTATTATCTCCGGCAGATAGCAGTGCCATTAATGCCCAGGCGGTTTGGAAGCTGGTGCTTTTCTCAGCTTTGCCGCTATAACATGGATCGTGGTAGGAGTAATTGTCCTCGCCCCATCCACCGTCAGATCTTTGCTTACTTTTCAACCAGGTTATGGCCTTCCTGATAGTGTGATGGTTTTTATCAATACCATAGGACTCCAGGGCAATCAGCACAGACCAGGTTCCATAAATGTAGTTGGTACCCCAGCGGCCAAACCAGGAGCCATCTGGTTCCTGTTCTTGTAAAATATAATTGTAGCACTGATCACAAACCTCATTGAAGTACGGATCATCTTTTAATAGTCCCAGAAACATCAGGCAACGCCCGCTAACATCACTGGTGGGAGGGTCCAGTAACGCACCGTGATCAGCAAATGGGATTTCATTAAGATAGTAATGTGTGTTATCAACGTCAAATGCAGCAAATCCTCCGTTTCTGCATTGTAGCCCGGCGGTCCATCGCGCCGCCCTCTTGATATTGTGCAGGTACTCTTTATTCCCGGACCGCAGCATGGCATATCCAACAAAAGCGGTGTCATCCAAATCCGGATAGTGATCATTCTTAAACTGAAATGGCCAGCCGCCGCCTTCTAAATGAGGCCTGGAAAAGCTCCAGTCGCCCTTATTGCTCAATAATTGTTCCTTTTTCAACCAATCAAGCCCTCGGATGGTATGCTGATCGACATCACCTGTTTCCTGAAGTGCACAAACGGATAGTAACGTATCCCAAACGGGTGACACACATGGCTGGCAGTAAGCCTCTTCCGGTCCAATCACCAACAGTTTTTCCAAAGCACTTTTCGCATCCTTCCGGTAAGGGTGCTCAGTACTGTACCCCAGGATGTCCAATGCTTCATAGGCATTGATCATGGCAGGAAAAATTGCACCAAGTCCGGATGTTCCATTTAACCGTTCCACCATCCAATTTTCAGCTTTCTTCAGTGCTTTGGTTCTCATGGCATCAGGTATCAGACTTTCCAGTCTGAAGCCAACCCGCTCCAATGCTAGTACCAGCCGATTAAGAGGGGACCGTACCTCGAAATATTTTTTCTCCTGATCAGGTGGAGTGGTAAACAGTTCTTTTATATCAATACCTTCAGGGTTTCTGGCCCGGGCCTTTAGACTACAAAGGATAAAAAGTGGTACCATTACCGTCCTGGACCAATAGGAAACTTTAAGTAGGTGGAACGGAAACCATTTTGGCAAAAGCATGATTTCAACCGGTATAAACGGAACTCCACGCCAGGGTAATTGCTGGAACATGGCCAAAGCGATTCTGGTAAATACATTGCACCGGGCAGCGCCTCCCAATGAAAGTATCAGCTTCCTGGCCTTACGCATATGTTCCTGGTTAGGGTCATCCCCTGCTAATTTCAGGGCAAAGTAGGCTTTAACCGAACAACTTAGGTCGGAAGATCCATTAAAAAACAAAGGCCAGCCACCCTCGCTATTCTGTCTATTACGAATATATACGGCCATTTTGGATTGGAGCACTGGTTCAATCTCATCCATATAATGCATCATCATTATATACTCCGCGGTTATAGTACAATCCGCTTCCAGCGGGTAGCACCAATACCCGTCGTCATGCTGATCTTTGAGCAAAGCAATACGCGCCTTACGAATTGCCCGATCTAATAACTGCTGGGAGTTAGTTGAAGTGTTCGGTAGCTTTGGTTGGGAAATTCCCATTATCTATTTATAAATGGGTTAAGTTAATTTATCAATGGCATACCCTCAAGGGGCTGCGGGTTGGTCAGCCAATGAACCCGGTAGGCCATTTCCCAGTAAACGAAACAAACTTTTAAGCACTACATCCTGCTTTACAGACATGGTGACTACCATTACCGTAGCTTTCACGCTGTTTCGGGATATCTTTACCTGATCGCTGTTAGTGTAGCCCAGGTTCTTATTGATTTTTCTCAATGTTAGCATCGCCATACCCAGTGCCCACAGGCAGAATTCCCTTATTCCTTTTTCGTGTCCCGGGATTATCAATGTATACCGCAAGGCATTTTCCAAATGAGTATGTGCAATACGGATTAACTGCTGCATAACCTGATGAAAATCCTGTTTGTGAGCATGATGGTTAATGTCAATTAAGAAAAGTCCTTTTTCCTCAAACAAGTTCCTTGGAAGCCAGCAGACTCCTCTTTTTTTATCATCCCAGATATCTTTAAGAATGTTTGTCATTTGCAGACCCTGCCCGAAAGAACTGGATAACTCAAACAGTTCTGCTTTTTTTTCGGCTATTTCATTTGAATAGAAACTAAATAATTCAGTTAACATCTCGCCAACTACACCCGCAACATGGTAGCAGTATTTATCCATTTCCTTCATATCAGGCAGACCCCGTTCGCTGGCATGCTGTTGAAAGTAAACCATACCCTCGGACATAATTCGAACACATCTTAACAAGGCTTTTTGTTGGTCAGGATGAAAGGATTTGGTAATCCTGACTACTTTATGAAGCTTACGGATCAGGTCATGTTCTGCCGGAATAGTGTGTTCAGATAGCAGCGGTGCCAACTGAGAAGTGAGCATGTTTGAATCTTTTTCGGATTGGAGGATGTCTATGAAAAGTTCACAATAAGATTGTTTTTGCTCGAAAGTAAGCGAAGGTTCATCTTCTATAGTGTCTATAATTCTGCATAGCAGATAGGCGTTTGAAATAACATCTCTTAGTGCAAGCGGAAGACGTGGAATAGTAAGTGCAAAAGTTCGCGACACACCATCCAGCATGGTCGATTGAAAATTTACATCCTCCTGTTGTAGTACGGAACCAAGACGCAGGTCATCACGTTTATTACTATTGAGTTGAGTAGTAACTATATTCAAGGAATTGTGAAACGAAGCTTTTTTCACTGATCGTTATCTAAGGTAAAATTTTAGGGCACCTTGTAATCTTGAGTTCTAACAAAATTAATCTAATTTAACTATGCAGGTCAAACTTGCCAAACCAAGGAGTTTTTGTGCCGGTGTGGTACGCGCCATTGAAATTGTGGAAAGGTCTCTAGAAATTTACGGACCCCCGGTATATGTTTTACACGAAATTGTGCATAATAATTATGTGGTGGATGCATTACGAGCTAAAGGGGCGGTATTTGTAGAGTCCATGGAAAGTATCCCAACCGGAGAAAAGGTGGTGTTTAGTGCTCATGGTGTGGCCAAGCAACGAGTGAATGAGGCAAAGGAACGAGGATTGCAGGTGTTAGATGCTACCTGCCCATTAGTTACCAAGGTGCACCTTGAAGTAGGTAAGTATGCCAGAGAAGGGAAAGAAGTAGTGTTAATTGGGCATCAGGGTCATGTTGAAGTAATTGGAACCTTGGGTCAATATGATACTACCGAAGGTGGATTAATGTACCTGGTTCAAACGGTACAAGATGTGGATAATTTGCAGGTAAAGGACCCTTCGCGTCTGGGATATGTAACCCAAACCACATTGTCAGTTTTCGATACCGAAAAAATAGTGAAAGCCCTGAAAAAGAAATACCCTTTGATTACAGGACCGAGCAGTGATGACATTTGTTATGCCACACAAAACCGTCAACAGGCGGTGGTAAAACTGGCAGAAGAAGTTGACGTACTGCTTGTAGTAGGCACTGAGACCAGTTCCAATTCAAACCGCCTAAGAGAAGTAGGCGAACAACACGGAGTGAAATCCTATTTAATACCAGGACCAGAAGACATCCAGCCACATTGGTTATCAACAGACAGTGTTGTTGGGGTCACTGCAGGGGCTTCAGCCCCGGAGATTCTGGTAGATGGAGTTCTGGCACGGCTAAGAGATTTGGGTGCGGAGTCAGTAACCGAGATACCAGCTGAGAATGAGCGCATAACTTTTCCTTTGCCAAAGCCGTTGAGAAGAGTAAAAGGGCAATCAAATCATTGATCCATACCAGTATGAGCGTACCAATCAGACAACAATTTACGGTGGCTAAGTACATCATCAGTCAGAAACTGAAGGGCAATAAAAAATATCCCCTGGTTTTGATGCTGGAACCCCTATTCCAGTGTAATCTTGCCTGTGCTGGTTGTGGAAAAATAGCTTACCCCGATCATATTCTGAAGAAGCGGATGTCTGTGGAAGATGCTTTGCAAGCAGTTGATGAATGTGGAGCACCAATGGTTTCCATTCCAGGGGGTGAGCCGCTGATCCACTCTGAAATGCCCGAATTGGTAAAGGAGTTGATCAAACGTAGAAAATATATCTATCTGTGTACCAATGCGATACTTTTAAAGAGGAAAATAGATCAGTATCATCCCTCCCCTTATTTAACATTTTCCGTTCACCTGGATGGAAATCGTGAGAGACATGATGAATCCGTATGTAAAGAGGGAATTTTCGATGTTGCGGTGGAGGCCATAAAGCTGGCAGTTGGCAAGGGATTCAGGGTCACTGTAAACTGTACCTTATTCCAGGGTGAAGACCCTGATGAAGTGGCACGTTTCTTCGATTATGCGATGACCCTTGGAATCGAAGGGATAACCATCTCTCCAGGTTATAGTTACGAAAAAGCCCCCAGGCAGGATGTCTTCCTGCCCCGAACCCAAAGTAAGCAACTGTTCAGGGAAATATTTAAAAGACAAAAGAAGACCAGGACCAAATGGGACTTTAATCAATCGGATCTGTTTCTGGATTTTCTGGCGGGTAATCAAACCTATAACTGCACTCCATGGAGTAATCCAACCTATAATATTTTTGGCTGGCAAAAACCCTGTTATCTTTTGGACAAGGAGGGTTTTGCAGAATCATTCAGGGAATTAATGGAAGAAACCAACTGGGACAAATACGGTACTGGTAAAAATCCTAAGTGCGATAATTGTATGGCCCATTGTGGTTATGAAGGAACCGCAGTTGAAGATACCTTTGCCAACCCGTTAAAAGCATTAAAAGTGCACATGCGAGGACCCAGAACAGAAGGCAGCATGGCGGAGGAAGTGCCCATTTTATACGAATAGCTGCTCCAGTCAACACTCAAAACTCAAAACTCAACACTCTTACGATATTGTAACGGTGATTTATTAACTATTCTTTTGAACTGGCGATTGAAGTTGGATACGTTATTAAAACCGCTTTGGTAACATATATCTGATATGTTGAGGTGCTCCTCGGCCATAAGCTTGCAAGCATATCCAATTCTAACTTCATTTAGAAACTGGGTGAAGGTCTTGCGTGTCCTGGACTTAAAGAACCTGCAGAAGGATGGCGTAGTAAGATTAGCCACCTGAGCCACTTCTGACAGTGTAATGGAATCTCTGAACCTGGCCATGATATGGTTATATACCTTGTTCATCCGGTTTGCATCCAATTGTTGATCCGCCTGAACATAACCCAGGCTCGCCAGCAGCCGGTATTCTTCGGAAACCGATAGCTCTTCCAGTAACTGCAAAAGTTGTAACAACCGCTGAGCAGGGGTCTGGTGCAGCATCTCCTCCATCCCCCTGGCGATTTTACCTTGAGTTCCACCCAAAATTTTTAAG
>BQJT01000127.1 GCA_021604845.1 Cyclobacteriaceae bacterium | reverse complement strand
CTTGGCAGACTTACTTTGCGATATTTCCCTACCAGCTGGCCTTCTCTGTCTATTAGTACCGAACAATTATAGAGTACCTCACCATCCTTTTCCAACAAGCCCGCTACTATATACATATTATGCTTTTTTGCCAGAGTTCCCAGCAACTTTGAGGTTGGACCTGGTACTTGCTCGCTGGCGTCAAGATAGGAGATGCCATCGCCAACCACGGTGATTCCCTCCGGAAGACATACGATGTCGGCATTCATAGCCCCCGCTTGATTCACATACTTGGTAAACAGTTCCAGGTTTTCTGCTGGACTTGCAGTATTTCTTGGTCTAAAATGAACCGCCGCCACATTTACCAATCTGGGTTCCGGGGCATGCGCTCTTTTTAGTTCAGTATCCCCGAAAAATACCAGTCCATCCGGATCCCAACGATAAATCAGGTTTACTTTTGCCTGTGTAATACCTTTAGGTACCTGATAGATTTGCCTTATTGTTTGCCAGTCATCCTGCTGTTTACCAGTGGTTAATCCTGGAAATTCAATAAAACCTTCGCGTTTTCCCTGTGAATTTAACCAGGTAATTGAAGCCAATACGGAACGGTCGATCTCTTCAATACTTCTAACCTGAAAATTGCTAATGAACTGGTAATACTCCTCTTCCATTACATCAAAGGTATGGGTCCAACTTCCGTTAACATATTCTTTGCCACCCCCTGAAAGCATAAGTGTAGGACTATTATCGAATAAGATGTCGCTTGACACTTCATGCACCGGATCAATCTCCGTCCTGATCGATTCAAACTGCCACTTTACATCCTGAGACACAAGTAACAACGGCACCATGTACACCAGTACCACCATAGTTAGGACTAATAAATACCCTCCACTACAATTGGCAGCAGTACGTTTTAGGCAACATTTCATAATCTCTTCCTTTTGTTCAAGTAAAATTTACCACTTATCTTGGTTAAGTCTAATATTATTTGACATCAATATGCTAAACACTATCCAACTTTTATGAAAAATAATGTAAATGTGCATTTCCTATCCTTGGTGCTGCTAATAATTGTGGTTTGCTGTACTAAGCCGGATTCTGAAACGGTAAAACTGTTTAATGGGCAAGACTTGTCAGGCTGGCATCATGATGTTCCCGCTATGGATACCAGTGATGTCAGTAGTCCCTTTATGGTACGAAACGGATTATTGGTTAGCATGGGAGTACCAGCAGGTCATCTAATCACCGATAGAAGTTTTCGAGATTACCGGTTAACCGTCGAGTACCGGTTTGCAGGAGAACCCGGTAACTGCGGGGTATTGGTGCATGCTTCCACTCCAAGGGCATTATACAAAATGTTTCCTAAATCTCTGGAGGTGCAAATGATGCATGAAAATGCGGGGGATTTCTGGTGTATAGTGGAAGACATTAAAGTACCGGATATGGAAAAGCGGCGTGGAGATCCGGCAGAATGGGGAATCACTGAAGGAAAGAAAAGAAGGATCTTGAATTTAACCGACAATTCAGAAAATCCTGTTGGAGAATGGAATGCCATGATTATCGAGTGCATTAACAATGAAGTTAAAGTATGGGTAAATGGAGACCTGGTCAACTACGGCACAGATTGTACGGCGTCCTCGGGACAAATAGCTGTCCAGGCAGAGGGATCGGAGGTTGAGTTTCGAAAGCTGGAACTGGAGGATATTGAGGAGTTGTCGAGTGATCAGGCGTTTATATAATTAGGTCTACGTATGGTTAGTTCACGCAAAGATCGCAAAGTCTTACATTTTGCAAAAACCCAATCTTAAGAATTGAGACTATGGTTTACATCGGGTAGTCAATGGGTTAGAGTAGCCACTTTGAGATAACTTTAGCGTACTCAGCGTGAAACTCTTAGCGTAGTTTGCGTGAGACCTTAGATCATCCAGCTTCAGCAGCAACCAGATCATCAGACTTAACCATACCGTCAACCAACTGTACAATACGCTTACCATATTGAGCATTTTCTTCCGAATGAGTCACCTGAATAATGGTCATACCTTGTTGATTTAACTTTTTGAAAATATCCATGATAATGTGCCCTTGCTCGGTGTGTAGATTACCTGTAGGTTCATCGGCAAGTAGCAATTTCGGCTGACCCACTATGGCCCGGGCCACTCCCACCAGCTGCTGTTGCCCTCCGGATAATTGTTCGGGAAATAAGTCCTTTTTAGCTACTATATTAAAACGGTCAAGCATATCGGCTACCATACTTTTACGTTCCTTACCCTTTATTCCTTTGTACAACAATGGGGTTTCAATGTTCTCATACACAGTAAGTTCGTCAATCAAATGGTATGCCTGGAACACAAATCCAATGTGATGTTTGTGCAATTCCGACCGCTTGCGTTCCTTGATCTTATATACCGGTTCATCCATGAATAGATATTCACCTGCAGAAGCTTCATCCAGCATCCCAATTATATTGAGCAGCGTTGACTTACCGGCGCCACTTGGTCCCATAATGGTTACGAATTCACCTGATTTTATCTCAAGATCAATTCCCTTCAGAACGAAGGTCCGGGTAAATTTGGTGCTATAGTATTTATCGAGGTTTGTAAGTTGTATCACCTTTTTTAGTTTTTAGTTTTTAATCTGCAGCAAGAGCAACAGCTCCGATAGCTATCGGTGGAGCATACAGTCTTCCAACGATAGCTTAATTGTTAATTGTTAATTGTTAATTGTTAATTGTTAATTGTTAATTGTTAATTTTTTTTATTCTGAACGCAAGGCATTTACCGGGTTGCTGCCTATCACTTTCCACATTCTAAATCCCGCCGAAATCGCTGCAACCAACAACATAATCAACAGGGTTAATAAAAATATCCCAATTCCAATATCTATCCGGTAGACGAACCCGTCGAGCCATTTATTCAAAGCAATCCATGATAGCGGTGTGGCGATTATAAAGGCCATGCCAATCAATTTAATATACTCAGCGGAAAACAGGTTGATAATCTGACTGGAAGATGCCCCCAGAACTTTCCGAACTCCAATCTCTTTGATACGCATACTGGTGCTGAATACAATCAAACCATAAAGTCCAAGGCATCCAATAATAATTGCCAGTACAGCGCCTGCGTTGACAAAGGTCAGCAACAGCTTCTCTGTGGCGTAAATTCCGTTAAGATAATCCTGGAAAAATTGAAATCGATAAACTGACTGTGGGAAAAATTCTTTCCAGGATTGTTCTATAAATTCAAGGGTCTCTATGCTTCTCCCCGGTAAAATCTTTATGCCTGCTTCCCACAAAAAATCCGGATACCAGTTGAAGATTAAACAGGGCTCAATATCATCTCTCAGAGAGACATTGTGAAAATCTGCAACCACACCGATAATGGGTGCCTCGCCTTCATTTATTACTATTTGCTGCCCGATGGCTTCCTGTGGAGATAAACCCAATAAGTCAACCAAATTTTTATTGACTACAAATCCGGTAAATTGTCCGTCATTCTTAGCCATTGAAACTCCTGTTCCGGCCAACATCTCCAGCTGATAGGTTTCAAGGTAATGTTGATCTGTCACCTTCATTTCAGCCGGAAGCTTGGATTCCTCTGGCCTGGATTTAAGACGGAAAGTGGTTCCTAGTTTTAGGTTATGGGAAGTAGGTACCCCTGAAGCAAATGAAACCTGCTGAATATATGGGTTCTGCTGCAATCTGGTTCTAAATGCTTCTAGTCGCTCCAGGTCATATTCCGGAATTGGGAGGTTAACAATTTCCTGCTGTTCAAAACCAAGATCCTTGTTATTCATAAATTTCAGTTGCCAGGCTACAATTAATGTTGCTCCCAATAATACCTGACATATTGCAAACTGTAGTACTACCAAGGATTTCCGGATAGGCGTGTTGTTATGCGCTCCGGTACTAAGATTGGTATTAAGCGCTTTTAGCGCATTCCACCGTGAAATGGCGATGGCTGGATATAGACCTGCTAAAAACGTTACCCCCAGGATCAGGCCTGCGGTTACCACAATAGTAAAATTGTCGATGGATAGTTGAAGTTTAATTAAACCCAGTAATTCATTTATCGAAGATAATGTGGTAGAAGTCAGGGACAAAGCCAACATTGCTGATATCAACGTGATCACAAAAGTTTCGCAAAGGAATTGCTTAATGAGTTGTGATCGGGTGCTGCCAATTGTCTTTCTCACCCCTACCTCCTTAGCCCGGTTAATAGCTTGAGCGGTGGTCAGGTTTACAAAGTTTGCTGCAGCTAATATCAGAATTAGCAGCGCCAGAAAAGTGAGCGCATAAAGATATTTACTGGAAAGAACATAGCTGCCAGGGGCGCTTCCATAGGTTCCGTCATTATGTATGTCTGTAAGTGGCTGCAGGTAATAGGATTTTCTCCGATTGTCTTCAGGACTAAGATATTTGCTTTTGAAAGTGGGTAAAAGTTTTTCGATTTCATGCGGTTGTTGTTGCGGTGAAAGCGTCAGAAAGGTAGTCCCCTGGTAATTTCCGGACCAATTACCGGTGGCATACGGATCTTGTTTTTCATAAAATGTATAGGGCAGTAACATGGAATACCTGAAAGTAACATTTGGAGGGGGGTCCGCTACAATTCCGGATACTTTAAACTGCTCCTCGAATTCACCGGGCACCTTAATATTGATGGTCCTGCCAAGTACAGAGCGACCATTCGAAATCGCTTCAGGAAAGTACTTATAAGCCTGACTGCGGGTAAGTACCACTGACTGCAGGTCGTTCAAAGCGGTAACAGGATCTCCATGGAGCCAATCAGTGTTAAAGATTTGTAAATAAAAATTATCCACAAATAATATCTGATGGTCCTCAAACGGCTCGAACTGTGACAGATCAGGGTTGTTTATGATTCCGGTAACCGGCCCATGCGTTTGAGTAACATACTGCAGCTGGGGAAACTCACTTCTCAGTGCATTGGCCAGTGGATACGCAGTAGTATTAAGATATTTTACGCCATCCTGAAACTTCATTTGCTCTACAACCCGGAAGGTACGATCAGCCAGCTGATAGTGGTGGTCAAAACCTGATTCATACCTGACAAAATTTAAAATCACCAGGGCACAACTTATTCCCAGGGTCATACCTAGAATATTGATCATGGAGGTTTGTTTGTGTTTCCACAAATTCCGCCAGGCGATAATGAGATAGTTTTTAATCATGAGCAAGAGCAACAGCTCCGATAGCTATCGGTCGAGCATACAGTCTACCTGTGATAGCGTAATTGTTAATTGTTGTTGGTTTATAATTATTCATTCACTTCTTAAGGTGTCCGCCGGATTCAAGAAAGCGGTCTTTACTGCCTGGTAGGCGATAGTACTTAAAGCAACAATTATTGCAACTCCTCCGGTCAGCAGGAAAGTTTCCATTCCCAAATCTATCTTGAATTCAAAATTAGAAAGCCACTGATTCACTAAATACCAGGTAATTGGTATAGATAATATAAATGCCGTCAGTACCAGATAAATATATTCTTTGGTCAGCAGTAGTAATAAAGTGGATTGAGTGGCCCCAAGTACCCTTCGGATCCCGATTTCTTTGACCCTGTTTTGCATGGCAAGTGAAGCCAACGCATAGAGCCCCAGACTACCTATGATAATTGCTAACCAGGTGGAGATATTGATGATTTTATTCAAATTCTGATCAGCCTGGTATTGCGCGTTTATCGTTTGATCAACAAAAGTAAATTCAAACGAACCCCAGCCAACAATCCGGTTCCAGGCTTGTTCAACCTGCTCCATGGTTTCCGATAATGTACCGGCTGCGAATCGCACCATCAGTTTGGGTAATGGGGAGCTGCTTATGTCGTGATTTTCACTACCTTCAAAGATAATCAGCGGGTCCATCACCATTACCAGCGGTTCAACCTTGTTATACAGAGAGGCATAGTTGAAATCCCTGGTCACTCCAATAACCTGGTGCTGTCCAAAATTCTTCCCCGGGATGCGCTTGCCGATTGGCTGCTCCCATCCGTACGCTTTGGCAAATGCCTGGTTAACAATAATCCCAGTCTTCTGATCGCCCGGGTATTGCGAGGAAAAATTGCGGCCTTCCACCATGTCAACGCTTAATGTAAGTAAATACTGTTCGTCTATAACGTTTAAATAGAAGTTGCGGTAACTACCCTGTTCGTCTGTATAGCCGATATAAGTCCAATTCCCGCTGCCAAAATCATGGGAGGTAGCTCCGGAAGATACCACGCCAGGTAATGAAGCTAATTCGATTTCCATCTGCTGAGCTTTGGAGAATCCCTCTTTGATTTCCTCCACCAAATCTCCTGTACCTGAAGCGCTCATTGGAATTACCGCAAGTTGCTCCTTTTGAAATCCAAGGTCCTTGCTTTGCAGAAAATGCAGCTGCTGCCTCATGAACAGTGTACTGGCAATCAAAAATGCGGAAATGAAAATCTGAAAACCAACCAGCAGCTTGCGTGTATTTTGTTTGGTATTTCCCAGATGTCCAGCCTTCAGCATGTCAAAAGGCTTAAAAAGCGAGAGTAAATAAGCGGGATAGCTGCCTGCAAAACCTCCAACCACCACAATTAAAATAACTATTAACAGGGTTGTAAATAAATTGAAATCCAATGACAGCTCCTTACCGCTCAACTCATTAAACAAAGGAATGTTCACTACCGACAACCAAAAAGCTACCAGAGCTGCCAGCGATGTTACCACTACCGACTCTCCAACAAATTGTCCGATTAACTGTCTACGCGTTGCTCCTACGATCTTTCGAACCCCGACCTCCCTGGTACGTTTCAAAGAACGGCCTACTGACAGAGTAATATAATTGATGCAGGCAATTAATAATATTAGCAATGCTGCTGCGGATATAATATAAGAGTATTTAGGATTGCTCACAGAAGCCAAGCCAACAGGAAAATCGTTGTCAAGATGAATGGAAGTCAATGGCTGCAATCCTACATGGTATTGACTGTTTTGATATTTTTCTTCTCCTAATATGGTTTTGAATAATGTTGGAAACTTATCTTCCAACTGTTGTTTGTCTGTCCCTTGTTTCAACAGCAGGTAGGTTTCCGGCGTCACGTTAAACCACGCGGAAGTAAGGGCATACTCTGAAAAGAACTTTGGCAGGTTTAAATCAGAGATCAATAGATCAAACTGAATACCGGAGTTTCCAGGTGGGTCTTTTAATATGCCCACTACTTCGAAACCTTCAAACTTTTGGTCTATTTGAATAGAAACCAACTGGTACAATGGGTTTTGGTTACCAAAATATCTGGTAGCCAGAGATTCAGTAATTAACAGTCCTTTCTGCTGCTTCAACACCTGGTCTTCAACTCCTGCAACCAATTCGAAATCAAAAACCTCGAAGAAGTCTTGCCCTACAATCATCAACTGTTCTGAAAACTGATCATTGCCAACTTTCACCACTGTGCTGCTGGGAGAAATTCTTACCTCAGCGACAATCTCCTGAAAATTATCCTTCAAAACAGGTCCTAAGGGAAAAGGAGTTACGGTGTTGAAAAACTGTTCATTCTCGCCGTAGTCTTCTTTGACATATGCTCGATGTATTTGTTCCGCATTTGCGTGAAATCTATCATAATTCCATTCTTCATGCACAAACAAGGCGATTAGTAAACAGCAGGCCATCCCTAAACCAAGACCAATGATGTTGATTATTGTATAGGCTTTGTATTTCACCAGAATACGCCAGGCGATGATGAGGTAGTTTTTAATCATGAGCAGAGAGTTTTTTTAACAGCAGGAGCCCCGATATATATCGGGGTGTGGAGCATACAGAGTGTTGATGCACTAACTCGTATATTCTGGCTTAGTAATGTTACTAACCAAATGTATGCTGTTGCTGTATGCTGTTGCTGATTATTCATATCTCAACGAGTCTACCGGGTTAGCCAAGGTAGCTTTCAATGCATGCCAGCCTACCGTAATGATAGCAATCGCCAATGCCGTCATAGCAGCAAATGCAATGAATGTCCAATGAAACTCGGTGTGATAATAAAATTGATTTAACCATTTTGTAGATAACCACCAGGCACAAGGACTGGCGATAACTACTGCAAACACCACCAGAATTAAAAATTCTCTGCTGAATTGAAAGGTTAATTGCTTACTAGAAGCCCCTAATACTTTACGAATCCCTGTCTCTTTTTGCTTTCTTTCGAAGGTAAAAGCGGCCAATCCAAACAGACCCAAACAACTAATACCTATTGCCAGCCCAGTGAAAATGGCTGACAGTTTTCCAATAGTGGTTTCACCGACGTATGTAGCCTCTATGGTTTCATCAAGAAAATGGTAATTAAATGCATCGTCGGATGAAAACTGATGATAGACCCCGGCAATTTTAGAAATAGTGTCATCAATATCATCCGGCGAGATTCTAACCAATACATTTTCACTCCAGGATGGGTTTAGCCAAATAATTACCGGGACCACCGGTTCTCTTAATGATTGGCTATTAAAATCCTCTGTAACACCAATGATTTCTACCTCATTACCCCAAAAAGTGAGCGGTTTCCCGATGATTGAGCTTTGTCCAACAATACCAGCCATAGTACTGTTTACTAATATTTTATTGGTATCGGCCATGGAAGTAAAATCTCTCCCTGTTATAAGTTTTAACTTGGTGGTTTCAGTGAAATTCAAGCCTGTAAATAGTATCTGAATATCAATTTTTGTTTCCTGATCTTTTCCTGGCCAGTTTGGTGAGCTGGTATCCACATTTATACTTGTGGGAAGGGATCCTGTAAATGTAGCTGATTTGACCCCGTCAATTTGAGTCAACCTTGAATTGAAAAATTCTTGTCGTGGTTGAATTTCCTGGGTAGATTGAAAGTATATGACATTCTCCTGGTCAAATCCCAAATGCTGCGTTTTAAAATATTCGACTTGTTTATAAACGACCCATGCGGTAATCATTAATACTATGGATAGGGTAAATTGAAATACCACCAATACCTTTCTTATTGGAAGTGTTATTCCGGGGCTGGTCCACTTACCTTTCAGGGCTTTAACTGTATTGATTGAAGCCAGGTATACCGACGGGTAGCTTCCAGCCAGAGCAGATGTGAATATCATTATCAGTAGTATCACACCATAGAATATTGGTTGACCCCAGGGTATTTCCAGGTTCTTATGGGTAAGGCTATTAAAAAATGGCATAATGAGTACAGTAGACAACAACGCCAACATTAACGAGGTCACCACTATCAGGCTCGCTTCGGACATAAATTGATTGAACAACTCGCCTCGGTTGGCTCCTATTGATTTTCTCACCCCTACTTCCTTTACTCTTACCGAACTGCGTGCGGTGATCAGGTTCATAAAGTTTATACAAGCGATAATCAATACAAAGACCGCGATCACAGAGAATAGGCGGACATATACAATTCTACCAGTTGCCTGGCGCAACGGCTTTATGTCACTATAAAGGTATCTTTCGGATAAGGGTTGTAGAAATACCTGATAAGTCTCATTATTAGTGTGCCGCTTTATTATATCGGCAATGTTCAAGTTCAATGCATCAACGTCCGCATTCTCAACCAGCTGTACATACAATTGAAAAGCGTTTCCAGACCAATTATTTAACCAATCCATGTTATTTGCCACAGCTTCGTAGGGTATAAGTATCTCAGTACCGTGGATAAAAGTATTACCTGGAAAATCATCCAGAACTGCCACCACCTTTAAGTCATAGCTGTACTCCGAGTCCCTGATGGTGATCACTTCGCCAATAGATTGATCCTCTCCAAACAATGACAGGGCGGTACCTTTAGTTATTATCACCTCGTTAGGATGCTGGAAAACGTCTTCCAGGGTCCCGGAAATTAAGGAATAGCTAAACATCTGAAAAAAGGACGGGTCGACGAAGCGTACTTTTTTACTCAATAGGTTGTCATTGAATTTAACAGAGTAGTCTCCCTGCCAACCAACCCGGCAGGTATTACTGATCTCTGCATAATCATGCTTAAGTGTTGGACCCAATAAACCAGGAGTAGCAGTGAGGTATTCATAACTGCCATCCGGAAAGGTCTCTTCCCTAATTAATTGATAAAGTTGATCAGTTTGTTTATGGAACCTGTCGAATGATAACTCATCCTGGACCCACAAAAAGATAAAAAGTGTACAGGTAAGACCAAGAGACAGTCCAATCAAATTAATGGTGGTGAACAACGGATGCTTCCTGAAAATCCGAAAAGCTATGGAAATATGATTTTTAATCACCAGGTTCTAGTTTTTAGTTTTGAGTCTTTAGTGTTAATTGAGCATGGGGTATAGAGCATGGAGCATGGAGCATAGAGCAATTCATAATCATAATTCTTAATTCATAATTCTTAATTCATAATTGAATTATTCATATCTCAACGAGTCTACCGGGTTAGCCAGTGCTGATCTAACTGTTTGATAGCCAATAGTCAAAGTCACTATCAATACCGAAGCCGCGAAACCGGCGATAAAAACCCAGACCCCAAGGTCAATTTGAAAACTGAAGTTAGAAAGCCAGGATTGCATCACGTAGTAGCTAACTGGTGCGGCAATTAAAAACGCCACCAGGGTTAACAGTACAAAATGTCTTGAAAGCAACAGTACAACACTGGCTGCTGAGGCCCCCAGCACTTTACGCACACCAACTTCCTTGGTCCTGCGTCTGGCCACAAAAGAAACCAAACCAAACAGACCCATAGCCCCGATCACAATGGCCAGGCTGACAAACAGCTTCACCAATTTGGAAAGTTTCTGTTCTTCCCGATAAAATCGTTCAATGGTTTCGTCCAGAAATTGGTACTCGAAAATGTGATTTGGGTAGACTGTTGTCCATACCTCCTGAATTTCGGCTAGTGCCTGTTCGATGTTAGTGGGGTTAAGTTTTACCGCTCCCATAAAAAAGCTGTTTGGTCCGGTGAGAAATATACAGGCCTTAATGGGGTTGTGAAGCGAGCTGGTATTAAAGTCCTTCAATACCCCCACCACCGGGGCTTCCACACCCCAGAACTTTACATACTCACCTATTGCCTGATCATTATCATTCAATCCCATTGATTTAACAAAAGCTTCATTCACCAGAAACATGGTAGCGCTGTCCGAATTGATCAGGTTTTCCCCAGCCGCCAGTTGAACCCCATAGGTATCGATAAAGTTTTGATCAACATATTTTACTGCGGTAGATTCATCCACTACTTCTCTTCCGTTGTCGTATTCGAAAGAACCGCCCCAGCCTCCATTCGAAATAGCGCCGGTATTGGAAAAACTAATGGAGCGAATAGCTGTGCTTTGCTGTAACTGATTGGTTATTTGCTCCACTTTATCCTTTCCTTTGACAGGCAACGGAAACTCCACCACAGCTTCCCGATCCAACCCCAATGGGGCCTCAATGAAATATTTTAACTGACTTGCTACCACCAGGGTACAAATCACCAAAATTTGTGAAATCACCAATTGGGTCACTACCAGCGAACTTCTTAATGAAAATCCCCCTGGTGATTTCAGGGTAATACCGGTCTTTTTTATTGCTTCTAAGGGGTTGAACCCTGATATCAAAAAGGCTGGGTACAAACCTGCTAGCAGACAAACCACCACAATCAGGATAAATAAAAAACCCACCAATGTCATGGCATCAAACAGTTCCAATCCGAAACTATACCCCAACAAGGATTCCATTTTCACCAATCCTAATTTTGCCAATGTTATAGCTCCCACAATAGAGATCAATGTAATAATCAGGGTTTCAGTCATAAATTGTAAAATCAACTGGACCCTGGCACTTCCCATTACCTTCCTCACACCAATCTCCTTTGAACGATTCGTTGCCAGCACAGTATTGATATTGATAAAATTTATGCAAGATGTAAGTAACAAACTCAACCCCACCAGGCCCATAGCCCATAAGGTTCTTTCAGAGACTGTCCGGTTATTAAAGTTGTCGAACCGGTTATCAAAATGGAGATCTTTCAGCGGTTGCAAAAACATAATAATACTTTGTGCATACTCCTCATGGTGGTGTTGACCGAAATACTCTTCCAACTGCGCATTAATTGAAGCAACCTCAATGCCGGGCTTTAGTTTCAGGTAACAGTGTACCCTTCCGGAACTGGCATCCCATCCATCCCATCCTCGTTTTTGCTCTTTCCCCAGGTTCATCGAGATCAGCATATTAAACGGTATATCGGTTTGTTTAGGATGGTCTTCTACTACTCCGGTAACCTTAAGATCATACCGATTGTGAAAGTTCAGCATCTTGCCTACCGGATCGGCGTCACCAAAATATTTCAAAGCCAGTGTCTCCGAAATCACTACAGATCTTTGTTCGATAAGGGCTTGTTTGGGATCTCCTGATAACCATTTATAGTGGAATATCTCAAAGAACTCCGGATCTACAAATGCAATCCCCTTTTCCTCCTTAAATCGTTCTATCTGATTCCCTTGCTGGACCGTGATAACAGTATTATCCTCATTGGTATCTACGATGCTGATCGCTTCAAACTGATCGAAATCACCTCTAAGGGATTCTGGTACAGGATAAGGTATCGCTTGAGAGTAAGTTTTACCATAGTAATTGTTTTCTAATACTACCCGGTAAATACGATCAGCATCGGGATGCTGCTTATCAAACCCAGTCTCGAATAAAACCAATAGAAATACCAGGCAGGCTCCACCAATGCCAAGCGCGAGCCCAAGAATGTTTATGGAGGAGTAAGATTTGTTCTTTAACAGATTACGCCAGGAAATGATAATATAGTTGCGGAGCATATCTTTAGCAGTTTTAGTGGTTCTTCGTTTAATCAATGATGTTGTAGGAACTTGACAGGGTTAGCAGAAGATGCTTTGACTACCTGGTAAATTATGGTGATTAGTGCCACCAGTAATCCAGTTAACAAGGCCACTCCATAAGTTTCAATTGATATCGAAACCTGGTAGGCATATTGCTGAAGCCAGAGCCTGCAGAGCATATAAGCAATGGGTACAGCTAATAGGAATCCAATCAGAACCTGTTTCACAAAGTCTGTGATCAACCAACCGAATATATTCGTGATTGCTGCCCCATGGACTTTCCTTATGGCTACTTCTTTGATCTTTAGGTTTAAACTGAACAAGGACAAACCCAGTAGTCCCAGGCTGGAAATAAGCAGTGCCACAATGGCAAAGCTCATAAATACCTTACCAAATCGTTCATCCTTATGATATTGCTGATCGAACGCTTCGTCTAGAAAATGGTAATCCATTGGCAGGTGGGGCAATAGCCGGGACCATTTCTCTCCAATATCTTCTATTACTTTTGGTACTGCATTCCCAATTACCCTTACAGATAAGGATTCGAATTTTTCAGGCCAAACCTGAAAACTCAAGGGCTCAATTTGGGAATGGAGGGATTGGTAGTTAAAATCTTTTACTACCCCTATAATCTTTCCTTGCCTGTCCCATTGTGCAAACTCCTGTCCGATTGCGGCTTCGGCTGAGTTAAACCCAAAGGTACTAAGGGCAGTTTCATTTATGATGAGTGCCGCAGTGGTGTCCCGGGTAGATCGGGGATCAAACTTTTGCCCGGCAATCAGCTGCAGGCCATAATGATCAATAAATTCATGATCTACCAGGTATAGACTTATTTCCCCCTGCTGTGATTGTCCGTCAGGCATTTCCACCACGGTATACAAGCCGTGTCCCGAGGCTCCCGGTTGATGTGATGAAAATGACACACCGGTTACCCCCGATAGGTTTAAAAGCTCGTTCCGAATGGCTTCCCGATGATGTACGATTGTAGTATCATTGCCAAAATTTATTACTACCATATGCTCTTTGATAAAGCCTAAATCCTTAGATCTCAAGTAGTCCAGCTGAGTATAGATGGTAAATACCGAAATAACTAGTATAGACGAAATAGTAAAT
>BQJT01000126.1 GCA_021604845.1 Cyclobacteriaceae bacterium | reverse complement strand
GGACAGAGGAGGTCTTAAGCGCCCGTGCAAAACACTATGGATTAACCGTTAAGGAATATAAAACCAACAATGTGCTCAAGGCAGAGGTAACTTCAAAAGATGTAGCCATGTTGTCGGTAGCCATGCTGGGTGCAACATTTTCCAAAGTTACCGGAGCACAGGTCCCTATTGACGGCGGAAATGAACGCGTGATCTGATCGTGTTGTCCTTACTGTTTACTGTATGCTCAACCCTGTATGCTGTTGCTTGAATAAACCACTAAAAACTAAAAATTATAAAAAGTGATTGTACCACGAACTAACCGCCAGGAGATTCTGGCTAAACTAAATAAGAAAATATCGGATCATGTACCAATACTTATTGCAAGTGCAGGTAGTGGCCTGGTAGCCAGCTTGTTGGAAAAAGCCGGGGCAGACTGTATTAATACTTTTTCAGGAGCCCGTTTGAGGGCAAACGGTATGGGAACTATGTCCATGATGTGGCCCATATTGGATTCCAATAAGCAAACACTTGATTATACCAGGGAAGATATTATGCCGGCGATAAAGGGAGATTCCTTTATTTGTGCTTGCTTAAATGCTAATGATCCCCTGAAAGACATGGTGATGGTGCTCAATCAATGCAAGGAAATGGGTGTGATATCAGTGTCAAATATTGGACCTTCTATCAGCTATGTAGACAAGGATAGTGAAATATACCGGGTACTTACCAAAAGCGGTATTACTCTGGACAATGAAATTGAAATGCTGAAACTTGCCAGGGAAATGGATATGGTATCAATTGGCCTGGCCTTTACCATGGAAGACAGTCTGCGTATTGTGGAAGAAGCGCAGCCTGACGTATTCTGCTTTCATGCAGGGACTACCAAAGGAGGTTTAAAAGGGTATGACTCAGGCGAAACCATCGATGTTACCGCGGCACGGACGGAAGAGGCCAATGAGCAATTACGCAAAATTAAACCGGACGTTATATTGATTGCACATGGAGCAGCATTGGAAACCCCGGAGGATGCTCAGTACATCTTGAATCACACCAGTTGTAACGGCATTTGGACCGGGTCATCCACCGAACGAATTCCCATTGAAAAAGCAGTATATGCAGCTGCGAAGGAATTTGCAGATTTAACTTTTCCGGATCAAAATTAAGGGCATCCATATACTTAAATAACCCAACCATGACAAAAACCATCGCCCTTTTAGTTACACTGGATACTAAATACCAGGAAGCCGATTATCTGATTGAACGTATTGAGAAAAGAGGGCAGAAGGCCCTTTTAATGGACATTGGTGTGGTGGGTGAAGCCGGAACCAGTGCATCAATACCCAGAGAAGAAATTGCCGCAGCGGGGGGTGCATCACTTCAGGATTTGCTTAAAAATCCCACCAGGGAAGCGGCAGGTCCAATAATGGTGAAAGGCAGTATTAGCATTCTGTTAAAGAAAATTGCTGCAGACGAAGTGCATGCAGTACTGGGCCTTGGTGGTACACAGGGAACATCCAGTTGTTGTAATATCATGCAGGCGCTTCCATATGGGTTTCCCAAAATCATGGTCTCTACCATTGCTTCCGGTGATACATCCGGATTTGTGGGTATAAAGGATATCACCATGATGTTTTCGGTGAGTGATATCCTAAAACTAAATCCATTTACCCGTAAAATTTTAGCTAACGCAGCGGCAGCGGCTTGTGGAATGGCCGAGGTGGAAACACAGTTTGCCATGGAGAAAAGTGATAAGCCATTGATTGGCTTGTCCAACCTGGGAGTGCTTACAAATGGCGCCATGGAAGCCATTCGGTACCTTGAAGAAAAGGGATATGAAGTAATTGTATTTCATGCGGTAGGTTCCGGAGGAAGGGCTATGGAGCAAATGATGAAAGAGGGGATCATTGGGGCGGTATTCGACTATGCTATGGGTGAGATTGCCGATGATGTTTGGTCAGTATTGCGGGCAGGCGGGCCGGAAAGATTGACAGTTGCAGGTAAACTGGGGCTGCCTCAGGTACTTTGCCCGGGAGGGGCAGAGCACCTTGGAATCTTGGTACCTCCCAATAAAGTGCCTGATCAGTTTAAAGATCACGACTATGTCTTTCATAGTCCGGTGGTTTTTGTTCCCCGCCTGAACGCTGAGGAAATTGTTCGGGTAGCAAAAAGCATCTGCGAACGACTACAACATACTAAAGGCGATGCCTATTTTATGATCCCCAGGGGTGGGGTTGGCAGATACTCAAAAGCAGGCGCCAGCCTGTATGATAAAGAATCCGATGACGCCTTTTTCAATTACTTGAAGGCGCATTTGCCTGAAAGTATTGAGGTGGTAGACTGCGAAGAGTATGCGGAAGATCCGTCGTTTGTAAGGAAGGGAGTAGATCTATTGATTGAGATGATTGAAGGCAACTAGGAAGCCCCTGTATTTCCCCTGATGTACCAGGTCCGTTAACTAAATATTTCGGATATCGAACTGTTTTTCGTATCATAATTGAAGGCCCCAATTTTGTATATGGTTTAAGTAGAAACTGCATTGAAAAGATCTTCATTGAATAACCTTCTTCTTACGGTCCTGACAATATCCATCGGATTTCTGGACCTGAAGGCGCAGTACATTCAAGGTACAGTGGTTGACCTCAACAATATCCCGGTAACAGAGGTAAATGTGATCGACTTGTCAAGTGGACGTCATACGCACAGTAATGAGCAGGGTTTCTTTGTATTGGGGGGATTGAACTATGGTGATACACTACAACTTACTCATCTTACCTATCAACCGCAGCGTATTGTCTACCATAATACGGATTCGATGTTTACCGTAGTGCTTTACCCTAAGTCTATATCGCTTGAGGAAGTGGTGGTATCGCCTTCGCTAAATTCTCTATCGCTTATCACAGACCTGGATTTGAAAACCGGCCCGGTTAACTCCTCACAAGATCTTTTGATGCAGGTGCCGGGGCTGTTTATAGGGCAGCATGCTGGTGGAGGCAAAGCCGAGCAGATTTTTCTTAGAGGGTTTGATGTTGATCATGGCACAGACGTCAATGTGAGCGTGGATGGGATGCCAGTTAATATGGTTTCTCATGCTCATGGTCAGGGGTATACGGATTTGCATTTTGTAATTCCTGAATTGGTTGATAATCTGGATTTTGGGAAAGGTCCCTATTATGCCGATCAGGGGAATTTTAATACTGCTGGGTACATAGATTTCCGAACCAAAAAGCGCCTAACCAATAGCCAGATTAAATTAGAAAGGGGTCAATATAACTCCACCCGTGTACTGGGTATGTTCAGTTTAATGAATCATGAATCCAAAAGCGCTTACCTGGCCAGCGAATATATTCTTACCGATGGCCCGTTTGAAAGCCCTCAGAATTTTGGCAGAGTCAATCTGACTGGCAGATTTACTGCGGATTTATCGGATTCGGAAAACATTGACATATCCGGGTCCTACTTTAACAGTACCTGGGATGCTTCCGGGCAGATACCAGTCCGGGCGGTTGAAGATGGTACAATTTCTCGTTTTGGAGCAATTGATGATACGGAAGGAGGAAATACCAGCCGTACAAACATCTTAGTTAATTACCATAAGTTTCTGGACCCTCAGTCCGATATCAAGACCACAGTGTTCTTTTCTCATTACGATTTTCAACTATACTCGAATTTTACATTTTTTCTTAACGATCCGGTCAATGGAGATCAGATTGAACAGGTTGAAACAAGACAGCTGTTGGGGTTTAGGTCAGAATTCAACCGGTCTTTCGCCGGCAGGATCAATGGCAGCTGGAGCACCGGGATAAGTATGAGGAACGACCAAAGTCTGGGTAACGGACTGTTTCATACCAGGAATAGATCCGAAACGCTCCAACAAATTCAATTGGGTGATATTTATGAGACCAATTTGAGTGTTTATACAGGCGCTACATTCAATCTTGGAAAGTGGGCCATCAACCCATTGATTCGATGGGATTATTTTGATTTCAAATACAGAGATCAATTAACTGCTGATTACACCACACAATCACAATCAAAAGCAGTATTGAGTCCAAAGTTAAATTTATCCTATAGCTACTCCAACAGCCTTCAGCTTTACATAAAAGCAGGTAAGGGTTTTCATTCCAATGATACCCGGGTAGTGGTGAAGCAAGAGGGCAGGAGCATACTTCCCGCGGCTTTTGGCACCGATGTTGGTTTATTCTGGAAGCCAATTCCACGATTGTTTATCAATATAGCCTATTGGTATCTTTATCTGGAACAGGAATTCATTTATGTTGGCGATGAGGGAATTGTTGAACCGGGTGGTGCAACCCGGCGGCAAGGAATAGACAGCAGTATACGGTATCAGTTAATGGATGGTTTATTTTGGAACTTTGACGCAAACTATGCACATGCCCGATCAATAGACGCCGAGAAGGGACAGGATTATATTCCGCTGGCACCAGGCTTCACTCTTTTGACAGGACTTCGGTTGATTCAGAACAGTGGATTTTATGGTGGTATCAATTTACGATATTTAGTAGACAGACCTGCCAATGAAGATTATTCCCTGGTGGCTCAAGGATATGCTGTGATGGATTTTAATATCGGTTATCAATGGAAAACTTTTAACCTGGGCCTGGACATACAGAATTTACTGGATACTGATTGGAATGAAGCACAATTTGGCACAGAATCCAGGTTGTTCAATGAACAGGCTTCTGTAGAAGAGATTCATTTCACTCCGGGAACCCCGTTTTTTCTAAAAGTTGTCGCCAGCTTCAAATTTTAACCAGCAATAGCCACTCCAACGGTAGCGGTATTTACCAGGGTAATCGGGCCTGATCCAAATTTGGTGTCAACAATTTCAGACAAGGCTATGCGAATTTTATCCAAACCGGAATCACCGAATTTTTCTATTAACTTCTTAACCGGCGGAGCACCAATGGTTAGCATGGCCCACAGTTTTTCAAAACTATCTATTGTGACTGATCTGGTAATGTAATCAGTGGTTACATTCTGAAACCCTGCAGTTTCCATTTCTGATTTAAAGCTGTCCAGATTAGCCAAACTGAAAACAGGGGGTGGGGCTGTTGGCTTGGGAGCCTCTGGAAATGCCTGCTGAAGTGCTTTCAAAAATAATCCAAGCGCTTCGAATTTTTCTGGCCCCGCCCAGCCGCTGACCAAAACTTTACCCCCTGGGCGTACTACCCGGTTCAACTCAGAAAACCCGGCATAGCGGTCAGGAAATAGCATTAACCCAAAACTACATGCCGCCCTGTCAACACAATTATCTTTCAGGTCAAGCGCCTGACCATCCATTATTGCAAATGACACGTTGGTCAGGCCAGCTTCCCTGACTCTGCTGGCTAGTAACTCCTGCATTTTTGGAGAAAAGTCAGTGGCTAAGAGTGACTTCACTTTCTTCGATAAAGTAATGGATAATGCACCGGATCCGGATGCTACTTCCAATACATCCATGGTACTATCAACTTCCAATCGCATCACAAATTCATCGGCAAAAGACTCCATCATTAACGGAGCGACTTTTTCGGCATATCCGGCACTGGCGGCGTCCCAGTTTTGAGGAGTGTCTACTATTGGCGGTTGGGTCATTCTGTTGGGTTGTTTTGGAACTATTGAAAGATAAAAATAATCCGGACAATTATAAAATGCCCGCAATCGGTATGTAAATAGGCCGGGGTTACATATTCTGCTATGGCCCTAAAATACTATTGCAACTTTATTTTATTCTATTATCTTGCAAATTCATGCAATTCATTTCAACTATCAACTATCAACCAATTTTTTATGCGACTGATAAATCAAATTAATCTAACATCGGGATTTCTGGTTTTATTATTTCTTGTTGCTTCAGAAGGCTGTAATCCGGTACAGGAAAGTACCGAACAATCGGCTGCTTCAGATGGATTTAAAGGGGTTATAAATTTAGACATTCGCGATTCAAAGTCGGACTGGTCTGCCTATACTCCAAAAAGCGCACCTGAAGGCGCTCCTAATATATTATTCGTATTGTACGATGACACCGGACTGGGCGCCTGGTCACCTTACGGAGGCCGTATAAATATGCCTACCATGGATAGGTTGGCAGCTAACGGGCTTACCTACACCCAATGGCATACCACCGCATTGTGTTCGCCCACTCGATCAACCATATTGACCGGCAGAAACCACCACCTGAATGGTATGGCTTCTATTACCGAAACTGCCGATGGATACCCCGGATCTAACGGTCGGGTACCGGATGACTGCGCTCCATTCGCACAAATAATGAGAGATAATGGCTGGAGTACATTTTGGGTAGGAAAGAATCACAATGTACCCGAACAGGATGTAGCTCCAGGCGGCAGTCGATCAGAGTGGCCTACCCAGATCGGTTTCGACAGATTTTACGGTTTCCTGGGAGGAGAGACAAACAACTGGTATCCTGATTTAGTTGAGGACAATCATTTTATTGAACCTCCTTACGGACCGGAAGATGGATACCACTTATCTAAGGATCTGGCTGATAAAGCCCTGGGAATGCTGCGCAATCAAAATGCTACCAATCCATCGAAGCCCTGGTACTTATGGTTCAATCCCGGGGCGAATCATGCGCCGCACCATTCTCCAAAAGAATATGCGGACAAGTACAAAGGAAAATTTGATGATGGCTACGATGCTTATCGGGATTGGGTGGTAGCACGAATGAAACAAAAAGGTATTTTACCTGAGAATACTGAAATGGTGGATTTTAACCCCATGCCGGAAGATATGGCCAATCCAGCAGATTACGTACGCCCATGGGATGAATTAAATGCAGATGAAAAGAGACTATTTTCCAGAATGGCCGAGGTATACGCGGGTTTTTCGGAATATACAGATGCTCAAGTGGGCAGAATTATTGATTATCTGGAAGAAACCGGTCAGTTAGAAAATACCATTGTACTGTATGCTGCGGATAATGGTGCCTCGGGCGAAGGGAGTCCTAATGGTTCAGTGAACGAGAACAAATTTTTCAATGGCTATCCCGATGCATTGGAAGAAAACCTAAAATACCTGGATGTTTTGGGTGGGCCAGATACTTATAATCATTTCCCCACAGGTTGGGCAGCAGCGTTTTCTGCCCCCTTTAAAATGTTTAAGAGATATTCACAATATGCCGGAGGCACCAACGATCCGTTGGTGATTTCCTGGCCCAAGGGAATTAAAGCCAGGGGCGAAATTCGCCACCAATATCATCACTCAGTAGATATTGTGCCTACTTTATTGGAAGCCTGTGGCCTTGAAATGCCAGAGGTATACAATGGAGTAGAACAAACACCGCTCTCAGGAATTTCTATGGTTTACAGTTTTGATGCTGAGCCAGATGCTGCAACCCGCAAAGAGATCCAATACTATTGCATGTTAGGTACCAGGGGAATTTGGAAAGATGGTTGGAAAGCGGCCGCGGTTCATGCTCCTATTTCCGGAAAAGGACACTTTGATCAGGATGAATGGGAGTTATACAATGTGGCGGAAGACCGTTCCGAATCTAACAACCTGGCACAGGAGAATCCCGAAAAACTCCAGGAACTAATCGATGCCTGGTTTGAAGAAGCCGAGAAAAACAAAGTACTTCCCCTGGATGATAGAGCCGCCGCTGAGCTACTAACGGTAGAGCGTCCTGCGCAGGAACCTCCAAGGGATCGATATGTTTATTATCCCAATACAGCACCGGTACCGGAAGGAGTAGCGGTAAATATACGTGGAAGGTCTTATAAAATTCTGGCCAACGTAGAAATCACCGACGCCAATGCTAATGGAGTAATATTTGCACATGGCTCGCGCTTTGGAGGTCACAGCCTTTTTGTCAAGAATAGAAAGTTGTACTACGTTTATAACTTCCTGGGTATCAAACCGGAGCAAGTGTTTATTTCAAATAAATCACTAACTCCAGGTAGTTATACCGTTGGTATGGAATTTACCCGTGAAAGCGCTGGTGAATATGGTGAATCAATGGGTTCCACTAAATTGTATATTGATGAAGAAGTGGTAGCCGAAGGACCTATGAAGACCCAACCCGCCAAGTTTACGCTTTCTGGTGATGGCTTATGTGTGGGTTATGACAGTGGAGATGCGGTAAGTGAGCTGTACCAAACACCGGGTGAATTTGAAGGGGGCACCATTCAGTTTGCCGGGGTTACCGTTGAAGGAGAACCTTATGTCAATCTGGAACTGGAGGCTAAAAGGGTAATGAAGGTGCAATAACCAGCTAGCTATGATTGGTTGAAAAGCCGGCTCCATTGCCAAGGTCAAAATTGTTCTTAATTATAACAATTCCATGGTTAGCGCTGCTGCTTCCGGGTGCTTCTAAATGCCCGCCAATAAATGAGTATACCGATACCATTCAGGACTTTATTTAGTCGAACACCCACTATTAAATGAAAGCACTGCTATATTCCTGCTTTTTTTCGATACTGTTTTCAACGGTATATTCCCAATCGATCCCGCTTCCAGAACACCCGAACCCTATAAAAAAGAGGGATCAATGGGTCAACCTAAATGGTCAATGGGACTTTGCTTTCGATCCTACTGATAATGGCCTGTCGGAACGGTGGCAGGAAAATGGTAGTTTTAATCAACAAATTACCGTGCCCTTTCCCTGGGGCTCCAGGCTTTCCGGGGTTACTGATGATGCGGATATTGGTTGGTATAAACGCACCCTACAGGTACCCGCCGATTGGCAGGGTAAACGGGTGTTCCTAATCATTGGCGCTTCCGACTGGGAAACCAAGGTATGGCTGGATGGCAAACTTCTAGGCAGCCATCAAGGAGGGTATGTACCATTCGAATTTGAGGTGACCGAGTATCTTAAATACGATCAGGATATGTCTTTGGTGGTGAGAGCAGATGACGCTCGAAGGCCTCATACGTTATACGGAAAGCAAGGGTATGGTAATGCCAGGGGTATTTGGCAGACGGTTTACCTTGAATCCAGAGGAAAAGAATATGTTGAGGACATACACTTCACTCCGGACATCGATAAAGAACAGGTGGAAGTTACCGCCTATTTGCCACAACCAGTGCCAATCGGCGATGAAAAGCGCGTTAAGGTGTCTATTCAGACCGATGATGGGGCGATATCTACTACCATAATCTTTAAGGAAGGTCAAACAAAAGCCAGCAGTACGGTGGACATTCCCAATCAGCGATTATGGTCTTTAGATGATCCACATCTATATGAAGCTTCCGCCATTTTTGGGGAAGACGTGCTCTATACATATTTCGGAATGCGAAAAATTGGAGTGGTCAATCTGCCCGGTACGGATATTCCATATATCTCACTTAATAATGAGCCCATTTATCTGCAGCTGGCGCTTGATCAGTCTTATCACCCGGATGGATATTACACATTTCCCAATGACCAGTTTATGATTGATGAAATCAATCGCAGTAAGTCAATTGGTTTAAACGGCATCAGAACCCACATAAAAGTGGAAATTCCCAGAAAACTTTATTGGGCGGATAAATTGGGATTGCTGGTAATGGAAGACCTGCCCAATAGCTGGGGTGAACCAGAGGAACAAATGCAATTGGAGTCGACCTATACTTTACGAGAAATGATCAAGAGGGACTACAATCATCCCTCCATATTTTCATGGGTGATTATCAATGAAACCTGGGGCATGATTACCACCACTGAGCGCGGCAAGCAATACCTGCCAGAATCTCAAAAATGGCTGGTGTCCATGTATCATCTTGCAAAATCACTGGACCCCAGCCGTTTGGTGGAGGACAATTCAATTTGCTGTGGAAGAGGCCATACGGTAACTGATATTAACTCATGGCATGCTTACCTGCCTGGTTATGAATGGGATAATTATCTTACAAACTTAAGTGACAGTACGTTTGTCGGAAGTGAATTCAATTATGAAGATGGTTACGTACAGGGATCTGAACCTAATATTAATTCCGAATGTGGAAACGTGTGGGGATATGAAGGCAGTACCGGTGATGTTGACTGGAGTTGGGATTATCACCGCATGATCAATAGTTTTCGAACCCATCCCAAAGTAGCAGGCTGGCTTTATACTGAACATCATGACGTGATTAACGAATGGAACGGCTATTGGCGGTTTGACCGTACAGAAAAGTATACCGGGTTGGACGAGATTGTGCCTGATATGAGTTTGTTGGATCTTCACTCATCGGTTTATATTTCAACCGGACAGAATATTAGCTATACGGTTAACCCGGGAGATCAGTTGGAAATACCTTTGTTCCTGTCAGTAATGAGTTCGAAGGTCTACCAGGGAGTAACACTGGAGTATCAATTGAATATTACCAACACAATCGGTGAGACTACCGCTACTGATTTCAGTGGAAGCATAAATATCAATTATCAACCATGGATGCAGCGATGGTTGGATCCGTTGATGGTTGAAGCTCCTGAAATGAACGGACTAGCTACTTTACAATTAATTCTGAAGTCAAGTTCCGGGAAGATACTACACCGGAACTTTGTTCATCTTGTTATCGAAGGTGGAAAGGAACCCGATGACGTTGAATTTACCTCTGTCCGGGCCAAAGATTATTCGAATTCACAATGGTCCAAGAAAAGCTGGGTAGTGCTTGACGGACTGAAAGTAAATGGGGCAGGGAATGGATATTTCGAATATACGCTGGACATCGGGAACCTGGATTTGGCCAACTCGGATGAGGTTTATTTCATAGTAGAAGCTTCAGCAAAAGAGCTGTTTGTGAAAGATCAGGAAGCATACAACAGTGATCAGGACTTTATGACCGGTTCCAGGGTAGCACCCAGTAGTAATCCCAATTCATACCCCATGACCGACGAGACTGAATTTCCTTCTACTTTAAGAATCTTGATCAACGGACAGGCAATTAGTGAACAGACTTTGCCTGATGATCCCGCGGATCACAGAGGGGTGCTTTCCTGGCATGCACAGCCACAAGACAGAAAGCTTAGGGAAGCAGGGTCTTATGGGTATTTAATTAAAGTACCTCTGGATACAGCTACCAGGCAGCGGGTAGCACAGGATGGGACATTGAAAGTCAGGCTGGAGACTACCGGCGATGGCGGACTTGCCATCTATGGAAAAAACTTTGGAAGGTACCCCTTGGATCCATCCCTGGTGGTGAAATAGTTATTGGCGGGTTGTAAATAGACCATTTATGTGCTTCGTTCGAAACCACCTTAGACGGTGGCAATCAGCTGTTTCTTGGGGTATCTGGTTGCCTTTTATTTTGTTTATTGTAAACACTAGTTGCAGTGTGAAAGATAGATTTACCTTTTTCCCGGACCGCGAAACAGTTATTCCTGCTTCAGACATTCCTTCATTTGCCACTGGGCATCTGATTCAAACAACTGATGGTGAGACCCTGCAGTCCTTTTATTTTCACCATAAAGAGCTGCTGTCAAGACAACTTTTAATCTATTTTCACGGCAATGCCGGAAATTTGTACCAACGATTAGAGCCAGCGGCCAGATTATACCAGATGGATCTCGACGTCTTGCTGGTTAGTTACCGGGGATATGCTAAAAGTACCGGCACTCCCAGCGAACATGGAATTTATACGGATGGTGCTTCCGCAGTTCAGTATGCTATTGACCAGCTTGGGTATAGGGAAGAAGATATATCAATTTTGGGAAGATCCTTAGGCAGCACTGTTGCAATACACACTGCACAACATCGAAATTTTAAAAGCGTAGTGCTGGTCACACCGCTAACTTCCGGAAAGGAAATGGCGGTAGCCATGGGACTTGGGATGCTAAAATTTCTAGCAGGAGATTCTTACAACTCAGTAGAAAAAATCAATAATATCGCCGCTCCAATACTTATAATTCACGGAGATAAAGATGAAGTAGTTCCGTACACTATGGGGAAAAACTTATATGATGTTTTTCAGGGGAAGAAAAAGATGGTCACTATCAAAAACGGGGGGCACAACAACCTGACCGAAGAGGATGCAAACTTGTATTGGGGGGAGATCAATCGGTTTCTTACCGCCGGCTCAATATAGTATGATAGCTCGGACAGCGGTATTTTTAGAATCGGTGCTATAGCCAAAACTCAAAACCGGTAAGATTTGTCATATGAGGGCAATTCTTAATCAATTAGATTTGGGTTTAAATGGACCAGAGAATTGCCACCGTACTGAATCATGTTGAGGACCATCTGGGGTCCGTAGTTAAACTAAAGGACATGGCTCAACTTGCCTGTATGTCTGTTTCACAGTTTCACAGGCTTTTTAAAAAAGAGACAGGAACCACTCCGTTTAAATTCATTGAAAAGCTAAGAATTTCCAAGGCTCATCACTTAATGTTATCAAAAAATGTCTCCGTTCAGTATCTGGCAACTAAACTCGGCTATAACGATTATGAAACCTTCACCAGAGCCTTTAAGAAGCATTACTATTTAGCTCCTGATGATTTTAAAACTGTAGCTGAAGAAATCCGATCCTATTTTGAAGCTGGTGAGGAGTTGAAACTAATGTTTATTACCGCTGAGGAAAATAGTACGGAAGAAGAAATAAAAAATAAGCTAAAGGCAACCCTAAAGAAGAAAGGCATATCAATAGATGAGGTTCCGGCCAGGTCTTTCATAGTTCGAAGAGTTACGGATACTCCGTCAAGGGGCTTGCCGACCAAGGAGAAATACAATATTGTGCAAGATCAAAAAATTTGGAGCACATTGATAAATCAGGATCTGTAACACATGCTTTCTGCTATATTCTATATTATTCTATTGGTTGTTATTGGGATATTGATGCCCTTTCTAGGAGTAACCAACGGCAATAAGGTTAAGGATATTTTGGATCGGTCTCCTCAATTGAAGGTTTCAATCTACCGTCAGACCATAGTAACGTTATGGGTAATAACCGTGCTGGTACTGGTAATGATGTATTTCAACAACCAGCCATTGAGCCATATTGGCGCCGAATTTATTTTGGATCATATGCTAATGACCAAACTGCTAATTGTATGCATTGGCTATCTAGGATTGGTAAACCTGGTTAACCTTAGTGCCAGTTCCGCTGATCGACTTAAGCAACTGTTCCACAGGGTATTATATATTATTCCGGTTAGCAAAAAGGAGTATAGGTGGAGCATACTACTTTCATTTACCGCGGGCTTTTGTGAAGAAATAATTTTCCGGGGTTTCTTGTATGAGCAAGCGAATATGTATATGCCGGAATTCATGGGACTGATTGTGGTTAATATTATTTTTGCATTGTGCCACTGGGGTACGGGTTATAAAAATGCCCTTTGGAGCTTTGCTTTGGGGGTAATCTGGTCAGTTATTTATCTAAAAACCGGATCTTTATGGATACCGGTGCTAATGCATATATTGATAGACATTACTTCCATGACCTTTGGACGAAAGCTGCTTATGCAACAAAAAGTTCAATCAACCGCTAAATCCCGATAATCCTGAATTTGGTTATATGATGAATGGCATTTACAATCCGTATGAACAGCATTGATTTACATAACAAATGTTTTAGGGCAGTTTCCAACTCTGCTAATGGACAAGTAAGTTCATTGACAACCTTTCATTATAGGCAGAAAGGTAACAAGATATGGGGTACATATTGGGGAGGTTCTATCCGCTTCGGAACATTAAACGGGATTATAAGCGGTACGGACCTGCGGTTTAATTATCGTCACCGGGATGAATCCGGCGCATTTTTCACAGGGAAATGTCAATCGAAGGCGCTACTAAAAGATGGTATTATTTACCTTTCCGAGGAATGGCAGTGGACTTGTGATGACTACTCAAAAGGAGAATCGGAACTTATACAAATAATGGAGTAATCTATTCAAAGTTCATCCTGATGGAAGAGTTAAAATCCGTATAGTGCAGGTATTCTTGAAAATTCATCCAAAGCACCATGGTATCATACTCATCCGGCCGGTTTCTTACCGCAAAGGGTCTAATATTACTGTACTTTGAG
>BQJT01000125.1 GCA_021604845.1 Cyclobacteriaceae bacterium | reverse complement strand
TGACACTGATAACAATTTCGGGCAAAGATAGCCCTGACCTCCAAATTCAAACGGTCCTGGTGTGTTTCCGTAAAGCTGTCAAGCTGATTTAACTCCGCCAGTAATTCCTTTGAGCCCGAATGATCCTGAGGTTGGTGATTTCCTGGAAATGCACTGGATAAAAAGTCCTCTCCATGGGTCAGGCTGGCACCCAGGTGACTGGTGAATACCAGGACTGCCATGGTAACGGATAAACCAATTCGATAAGGGAGGAAGTTAGGAAACGTGCCGTTTAAGGATAATTTCAGGGCAAATAATGTGAGGATCGCCAAAGCTGCGGTTATGAGCCCCCAATTTTGATGTTGCTGGACCAGATCACCGGAATAGTCATCAAAGTTGCGAAGAAACCAGCCAAACAATGCGGCCAAAGTTGCTGTTATAGCACCCAGAGATACCATCCAGTTGATCCCCAGCCTCAGGCCGGCACGTTTACCACCAATGGTAAGCACCTCCAAAAACCATGCAACCACCAGTAGCGCGATTGGAAAATGGACTATAAGAGGATGTAAACGACCAATGAATAACTCCATTTTATATCATATAGAGTCTAAATTAATGGTAATTCTTGCAAACAAAAAATTACAGGCCAACACGGTGTTTAATCACTGGAATGCTATATGAAAAACTGCATTCTTTTAAGTTACTCCTAAGTAGGAGCCCAATATTGTGGCCAGACCAAGGAAACTCATGAACCCAACTATATCGGTTACGGTGGTAAGTATTATTGAAGAGGACTGAGCCGGATCTTGTCCAATTGACTTTAGTAGAATTGGTATAACCGCACCTGAGAAACCGGCGATTACCATCGAAAATACCATTGAGACGCCAATAACTGCAGCCAGTCCCAGTGAATCTGCCCAAAAGTATACAATAATTGCAGTAGTTAGAGATACCGCTATCCCGTTGAAAAACCCTACGGCCACTTCTTTCCGGGCTACCTTGAGCCACTGGCCGATTCGGATTTCACGTAATGCCAATCCCCTCATGGTAACCGCCAGCGCCTGTGATCCGGTATTGCCAGATTGACCGGCTACTACCGGTAAAAAAACCGCCAGTACCGTTATTCGGGCAATGGTCTCCTCAAAAAGACCTACCACCGATGCTGCCAGAAATGCGGTAGCCAGATTTATTTCAAGCCAGGGTAATCTTTTGCGAATGGCAAAACTGACTTTCGATAGGGCTCGTTCTTCCCTGCCGGCGCCAAACAGCGCCTGAATATCTTCCGTGGCATCTTGTCGCGCGGCTTTAACCAGTGCATCGTTCCGAATCAGGCCAAGTAGTCGATTATCAAGGTCCACTACCGGGAGGTTGAGCATCTTGTTTTGCTTTTGCAGATCCACCGCTTCTTCCATAGGAGACATTACGTGGATACTGAATGTAGGCTCCATCAGATTCTTTAGGGTTTCATGAGGCTCAGAGATTGCTACAATTTCCAGGGATGAACGTCCCAGTAGTTTTCCCAGATCATCTACAATGTATATATTGACCAGCCGTTGGTCGGTCAGGGATCGCAATTTTTTTAGTACTTCCTGGACTGTGTCCGAGGGGTGAAAGGTAATAATGCGGGAATCCATCACGAAGCCTGCACTATTGGGAGGGTAAGACATCAACTCAGTAATCTCCTTTCGGATCTTCTCAGGTAACAGGTTCAGCTTTTGTTTTATACTCCCTTTCTTTAACCTTGATATCATAATGGTGGCCAGGTAGATATCTATAGTGGGAAAGAGTTTACTAAACAAATCATTACCCATTGCTTCCAGGACCTCAACCGCAGTGTCACTGCGCAACCGTAGCAGCAGTTCACCAGCCAGATCCAGGGGTTGAGTATTTAGGTAATACAATACTTCCTCTACTGAAAAATTGTTTAGCAGATTAGCGGCCTCACCAGGAAATTGCCGGAAATAGGACTCAATAAGCTGTAGTTTAACGTCGGTAGTTTCCAAGGTAGAAGTTTTTTAGTGAATCGATTATGAGGAACGGAATAAGCTGGATAGGCCTATTTGATAAAGATCTCCCAGTGCTGAACCTGCCTGTATTACCTGGCGTGTAACCGCTTGATCATCAGCACTGCCTGCTTTGGAAAGATGATGTTTGCTGACTACTCCTAAAAATGTACCTTCAATGGTTACCACCGGAATATTGAAAAATGGTCCCTGCCAAACCCCGTCATTAAGCAAGGAGTCCGAAATACTGGTATCGGCCAACAGGCTGGGTGGGTTGGAATCCATGATCAATTGTAACTTTTTCTGGCTATCCGCCACGATTAGATCCTTTAATGTGACATACCCAACCAATTTTTTTTCCAGATCCAGGACGTATATGTAACTGTTAACTTCGTGGGCATGTGCTTTAACCCGCTCCATACTTTCTTCAACAGTGTAGTCCATAATTAAGGTAAAAACAGCTGGATTTATGTGGGCTCCAACAGTGCCCTTCGGATAGGTCAGCAGACGTTTGAGTTCATTTGCGATATCAGGTGAAATTTGATCGGTAATTAGGTGACGATTTTGCTCACCCAGCAGCCTCAGCAAGTCAACAGCAACTGTCCGGGGTGTCAGCTCTAATATTGCTCCGGCAAGTTTTACATCAATCTTCCCAATAGTTATCGCAGCATGGTATCTATCCATATTTGAAAGTAACCCGGAGGATAACTTTATAGGTAGATCAGCAAATAGTTCAACAGCAGCCTCTAATTCCAGTTTTTCAACAATGGATGCCGCTTTCCTCGGGTGGTTAACAATGTAATTTTCAAGCAGCTTAATGTCACTTTCCATAATTACTCTTCTTCAAGTAAAACTGTTTTTTCCTCATTGAAATCTTTAGCCGGAATAGCTACCTGACCGGTTTTTGTTTTCAAATAGACTGATGTAGGGGTTATTTTGACAATAACTCCAACAATATCGCCCACCCTAACGGTATTTCCCTCCTGGTAAGTCTTTTGCAGGTAATACGATCCCAGGATATTGCTTACTGATGTTCTTGCTCCCAGGCCAAAAGCCAGTGAAGCTCCGAACAATAAAGCTGCCACGATGATGGTAATAAGATTGGTTAGAAACTGGATGTCAATACCTATCTGGTTTATTGCAATTACTGAGGAGATAAAAATGACGATGAATTGTACCAGCTTTCTAATGTGGTCGCCTTTGGAAACTCCGGCTTTTACTACTGCGGAGGCCATTAGATCCCCCAGCAGCCTTCCTATCACAATCCCGGAGAAAATTATGATAACTGCAGCCAGAATATTGGGTAGATAGTCGAGCAGGCCACTAAGCCATCCGGTTAATACCGGTATGCCAAAAATCTGGGTGACTACCGCGGTAACAAATAATATAATGATCCAGAATACTGTTTTGGAGATAAATTTCGCTGATCCGTGAAGGTCAACAGACAAAAGCTGATTGCGTAGCCTGGAATTCAGTGTATTGCCAAGATATAGTATTACTCTGCAGATTAACTTCTCTATTATTCGGGCCAGTAACAGGCCTATTACAATTACCAGTATTCCTATCAATAACCGCGGAACAAGTTCCATTACCTGATTGGTCAAAGATTGAAAGAAGTCGACTAGTTGTTCGTAAATAGGTTGCTTATCCATCATACTCAAGATAGGAATCTTTTTGGCAAGTTCTAAACATCAGGAGGTGGATGCTTTAGCTCGCAGCCTTTTATGTTCTTTTTGAAAATAATCCAGGGTAATAACCAGAACCGCTTTGTGAACCGTTCAACTTTTGTTATCTTACTAAAAGGCGTTTCACACCTTGGTATCTCACCAAATTGCCACAAACAAACATTTTAATCTAATCACCAAGCAATGAATATTGTTGTACTGTCAAGAAATCCTGGTTTATATTCAACTAAAAGACTTCTGGAAGCAATTGAACAACGGGGGCACCATGGGAGGGTTATTGACCACCTGAACTGTGATATAATTATGGATGATGAGGGCCCTTCCATATTTTACGAGGGTGAATCCCTGGAAGATGTTGATGCAATAATCCCCAGAATTGGCGCCTCAGTGACTTTTTACGGGTCAGCGGTAGTGCGACAATTTGAAATGATGAAGGTGTTTAGCGCAGTTGACTCGCTGGCCATTACCAGGTCCAGGGATAAGCTGAGGAGCTTGCAAATTCTTTCCAGATCAGGAGTCGGTATGCCAAAAACGGCTTTCACCAATTTTAGCAGAGAAGAAAATAAAATTTTAAAACACATAGGCGAGGCACCGGTAGTAATCAAATTATTGGAAGGCACACAGGGACTAGGAGTGGTGTTAGCAGAGACCAATAAGGCTGCTAAATCGGTGATAGAAGCCTTTGACAGCCTCAAGACCAGAGTGATCTTACAGGAGTTTATTAAAGAAGCCGGCGGGGCTGATATCAGAATATTTATCGTAGACGGAGAAGTAGTTGGAGCAATGAAAAGACAGGGCGCTGAAGGAGAATTTCGGTCTAATTTACATAGAGGGGGCAATGCCACAGTGGTAAAATTGAGCAGGTCAGAAAAGGCTACTGCATTAAAAGCAGCAAAAAGCATGGGGTTGGCCATTGCCGGAGTTGATCTTTTGCAATCAAAACGAGGTCCGATGGTTTTGGAGGTCAACTCCAGTCCGGGTCTGGAAGGAATAGAAGCCGCCACCGGGGAAGATATTGCCTCTAAAATTGTGGAATATATTGAAAAATCATTAAAAAAGGATCGGCTTCCCAAGGACCGGATAAAAGCGTAAGACCTGATTTTGAGATTTACCATCTACCTGCGACTTCAAACATTGACCATTAAGAAATGATTATCTCTCTTTTTAACTGCCTTAATGAAAAATGTTAAAACGCTGAAGGTTGGTGGACACGTTCTAAAGCCGAAAACCAGTTTTCAAATAAGTCTGGATATTGCAAGATTACCTTCCAGGACACCAATTGAAATTCCTGTTTTTGTTTCTAGTGGTAGTGTTATACAGCCAGTATTATTGCTGTTGGCAGGTTTGCATGGTGATGAGGTGAATGGAGTTGAGATAGTTCGAAGTTTGTTGGATAAAGGCCTTAATCATCCCCAGAAGGGCACAACCATATGCATACCAATACTCAATATTTTCGGATTTCTAGCTTACTCCAGGCAAGTTCCGGACGGTAAGGATGTCAACCGATCCTTTCCCGGATCTGCCAACGGATCTCTGGCAAGCCGTATTGCCTATAAATTGCGCACAGAAATATTGCCTGTGGTAGACTTTGGGATTGATTTTCATACAGGGGGTGCCAGCAGGAGCAATTACCCTCAGGTCAGGTGTTATTTCGGGGATAAAAAGTCTCTGGCTCTTGCGGAGGCATTTTCTGCACCTTTAATCGTAGGTTCAAATCTTATACCGAAATCACTCCGGTATACTTCAGCAGAAATGAAGATTCCTATGTTGGTTTACGAAGGTGGAGAGGCATTAAGGCATGATGAATATGCCACTACCATTGGCATTCGTGGCACCCGAAGAGTAATGAAGTCTTTAGGGATGATTCGATCCCAGCATAAACCCAAGAAGGTTCCCAAAGTGATCGTTAAAAGAAAATGGATTAGAGCGCGTAATTCGGGTATGTTTCATTTGAAGATCGATAATGGTTCGACGATTACCAAAGGGCAGATACTTGGGTTTATTACCGACCCTTTCGCGGACTTTAAAATTACCATTAATGCTCCGCAGGATGCTGTGGTGATAGGAGTAAATAACAACCCAATTGTAAATCAGGGTGATGCTTTGATAAATTTAGGATTTACGGATAGCAATTCTGAAGCATAGTGCGAGGAGCACTGATGCATAGCACTGAAAGTGCATTGCCAGCTTTATTTTAAAACTGCTCAGGAGTGGGGTGCTCCCACGGCCCTCTGTAGTCCCGCTTGAGTTTTTTGGTTACTTCAGGATTATCAACCACGGTTCTGGTTTTGGGGTCATAAACCAGTGGTCTTCCTGCTTCCATTGATAAATTGGCCAGGATGCAGCTTGCGGTGGAGATGTGACCGTTCAAAACGTCAGCTACCGGCTTTGTACCCTGATCAATGGCTGCCAGCCAATCCAGCATGTGGCGTCGGGTGGCAGGGGCGGCATTCAGTTCGTTGTCCTTCTCTTCGAGATCTTCCGGATATTTTTCCTTCTCATACAAAACGTCAAAATGGATAGGGTCACCATCTCCATAGGGCACGAAATCAGCCTTCATTGTACTGCCGGATAAGGTCCCTTTTTCGCCAAACAACTTAAACGACCAGGGATACTCGGGATCTGCGGGAGTGCCCCAACTTCGGTGCTGCCATACGCAGTTGAGTTCTTCGTATTCGAAAATGGCTGACTGGGTATCTGCAATATTTGATTTACCTTCTTTTTGTACATAGATACCACCGGTGGAACTGATTTGTTGAGGCCAGCCCAGATCAAGCATCCAGCGAACAGTGTCGAGCATGTGCACACACATATCACCCATAATACCGTTACCATACTCCATAAAAGTTCTCCACCATCGTCGATGGGGGAGCCCGTCATAGGGACGTAAAGGTGCCGGGCCGGTCCACATTTCATAGTCGAAATAGTCCGGGATCTCTTGAATCGGAGGATTGCCGTTAGCCCTCATATGAAAATAACAGCACATCTCAACGTGAGAAATCTTGCCCAGCAGTCCGGCATCTACTACCTGCTGTTTTGCATCGATTAAATGTGGGGTGCTTTTACGCTGGGTGCCAATTTGTACTACACGATTATACTTTTGTGCTGCTGCAACCAGAGCCTCACCTTCCAGCACATCTACACTGATAGGTTTTTGTAAGTAAACATGGGCACCGGCTTTCATTGCCTCAATTCCTTGCAGCGCATGCCAATGGTCTGGTGTACCAATCAATACCAACTCCAGGTCCCCTTCCCGGATCATTTTTCTGTAGTCATTATAAAGCCGGGGTCTTTTACCGGATTTCTGCCTTTGAGCAACTAATCCGGCAACTTCATTCAGGAAGTTTTGATCAACATCGCAAATGGAAACCACTTCTACGTCAGTTACCTGTATAAGCTTAAATAAATCGCTGGTACCATACCATCCGGTACCGATAAGACCCACCCGCCAGGGTTTTGCCCGGTGAACCAGGTCAAATCCATACAACCCGAATGATGAGAGTACTGCCCCGGCAGTGGCTCCCTTTAAAAAATGGCGTCGATTAATATTAAAGTTATAGGGCTCCATTAAAATCGTTTTGTGGTTTTAAACCACTTAATATAGCAAAAAATCAACGACTTTATAATGAGGTGATGGGCCTGAGTTCTGTGTAGTTAGATAAATTAAAATGAGAACTGTAAACTGAATTTAAGCGCAAATTTATCTCCTTGAAGATCTTCCAGATAAGTTAATCGATGGATTGCATCTATTCTTAATATTCTGAAAATGTTTTCTATACCGTATCCTACTTCAACGTATGGTTCATTGCCCAGTGCCCTGATGGGTGAATTGGATTCCCCGTTTATACCCACATCAGAATGCAACGCTAAATTTTCATCGCTGACACTTCCTTTTAAGACATTCATAGTGGCAACGGTCCGCCATTTGAGCTTTTTGAAAATGGGAATTCTATTAAGCAGAAAACCTTCAAAGTGATGCTGGTAGTTCAAAGAGGCATAGGTGTCGCTTACATATTCCGAGAAGCCCATGGTATTATACGCTATGGCAATGTAGTAAGGAGATTCGTTTCCAATGTGTGAACTAAGTAGCGGGAGTGGTACTGCTCCAAAGATCTTGCTGCCTGTAAGAGACAGGTCCGAAACACCCAGGAATCCCATCTTCAAAGATTTAACTGCATTGAAAGCCACCTTATGATATGTGAAATCTCCTCCTAAAAATCCTTTCATACCCAGGGTATAACGGAAAGTCAGTATCGGTGAATTGATCGTGCCCAGGCTTACTCTTTGGTTATCGTTTTGAATCCATCTTTCGTCACCTGAAAACCTGGTCTCAAGCATAATTTCAGTGGTTTGAAAATCCTGTTGTAATTCCGATTCGATTGAAGATGGGTCCACCTGGAAAGCATAATTGAATGTTGAATCCAGGTTAATGGGTTTATACGTTCTGTTTCGTAGTATCACTTTTTGATTCAATCCCCTATGTAACTCCTTTTTGAAGTGTATTCTGTTCTCTTCAAGTGAATAGGGTGTTCTGTAATCCAGATTTCTATAGAATGTTTCAAAGGCAATGAGCCGCAGGTCGCCAAAAACATCATCAAAGGTCAAACCTATTTGTTGGATATCCCGGCTGCTATACACCCCAACTACTGTCCAGGGCTTGCGGGAAAGAATGTAGTCGATGCCGGCTCCATACTTAAGGGTCTCATCTCTGGTACCGTAGGCCAGATATCCATTCAAAATCCATTTATTACTAAAATCAATAGTGGTCCGTCCACCAAAACGTATGCGGCTACCCTCAATATTATTATTGGCATAAAACAAAGGATAAGGACCCGCTTCAAACTTTCTGCCTAGATCGATATAGCCTGATCCCAGGTAGGTAACCAGATCGGTAGCCCGCTTGACCGGGGGAATTTGCTTCATGGTGTCGATCATGATCATGACATTCTTTTCAGTGGGTGAAAGTGCTACATGTCTCCGTTGCTCCCAGAATTCATCGTCCGGTATTCTTACCTCTTCAGATAATTCAAGCTTCTGATCGTAAAACTTAACAGGATGTGGTTGGTTAACAGTAATTTTCTTGTTAGAAGTAAAAAACTTGGCCAGTATTCCGGTCATTTCTTTTTTGAAGCCAAACTCCCCAAGCAAATGAAAATCCGTCAGTACCCTGGTTTTAACAGGAATCCAGGGGCCTTTCGCAGTGGGTTCCAACTCTTGCTGGATTTTCAATTTTTCAATGAAATTGAGATTAGCTACTTTGTTGATCGACAGGTCTAGTTGTTTAATAGCGTACTCAGCTTTAGTGATCCATATTGAGCCATTAAATGCAAGGTCACCTTCGCGTTTGGGGATTACATCAAGCCGGTAACAAAAGTGTCCATCAATATCCAGACTGTCCATCAGATAAACATCATAGTATCCCTGCCACCCGTCTGCCACCGGCGATACAAATTCCTTATTCCAAATATTTAGCCAGTTTTGATAGAAATTGTATTCCTGAAAAGTCGAACCAATGACCTGGGATACCAGGGTTCCATCCTCGATACCTATCCCACTGATCTTGGTTTTTCTAATAAACTCTTTCTTTAACTCAGGTGAACTTCGGTAATAAAAGTCAGAGATGGACTCAGAAATGAACAATGGTAGTATGGCTTGACCATCTTCACCTGCCATCTGGTCTACACTGTCGATTACCTGCTTTACCCTTTTAATGATCTTTCGGTCCCTGAATTTGTCGGTCAGGTTATCAAGGTCGATCTCGATTTTGGTATAACTTTCATATTCATAGGCACTTAGAGATAGTTTGTTGTTTTTCGGTTTATTGTCAACCGCGTTTCTCAATATACTGAACGCAGGGTTTTCCTCAGCTACGAAAACTACCTCATCAAGGTCCTGTACACTTTCAATTAATTGAAAATTAAGTACCTGGTCACCAAAACCAGCTACCGGTTTGGCCTTGGTGAGATACCCAATGTATGAGGCAATAAGTGAGTCGGTAGATAACGGCAGGGTAATTTGGTACGCACCAGTAAAGTCAGTAGTAGTGCCGATGTCTGTTCCTTTCACAATAACATTTGCCAGTGGAATCGGATCACCGGTGCTGGCATCGGTCACTTTTCCCGAAACAGTTTTCTTTTGTCCACAAATGGTTGCGGTGGATAAAATAACCAGCAGGGCAGCAAGTAAGGTGCGAAGGTTTGACAATAGCTTAGTGGCTGAGATTTACTATTAATTATCCAATAGATTGCGCTATGGGGCTTAACGATTATTAGCAATAAATAGATCCGTAATTATGTAAAATTTAACACAGTTTAATATGCAATGGTAAATAAATTAGCTGGCTTTCTACAGATTTAAAAACCAATTTTAACCGGGGATTACCCGGGTAATAAAGCAGAGGAAAAAATGTAACTACATCAGATTAAGTTTTGGCGTATTTTGCACTGTCATTTGTTATCAGATTATTTTTAGCAGTAAAGACAAATATTTTTACCACAGGTAGTATTATATTGTCCTGCTAAACCAATTCATATGTCATTGTTCAACAAATCAACCCTAAATTCGATTAGTATAGGATGTTTTATCTTTTTGCTTTTAACAAGTTGTGCTCAAAAGCACGACCATCAAACTGAAAAAGTTATGGAATCTCCGGCTGTCCAGAGCGAATCACCTCTTTTGAGGCATGTTGTACTTTTTAAGTTTAAAGACGACGCAGATCCGGCGGCAATTGCCAGGGCTGAAGAGGCCTTCGTTGCATTACCCAACAAAATTCCGGAGATACAAGATTTCGAATGGGGTATGAACAATAGCCCGGAAGGCTTAAATAAGGGCTTTACGCACTGTTATCTGTTGACATTCAGTAGTGAGGAAGACAGGGCAACTTATTTGCCGCATCCGGATCATAAGGCTTTTGGAGCTTTACTTAGTGACATTCTGGAAGATGTAACGGTAATAGATTATTGGACAAATTGAGTGTGAGTGTGAGTGTGAGTGTGGGTGTGGGTGTGGGTGTGAGAGCGGGTGTGAGTTTGCCGGACAAGGTAAGGATAGTTCACTAATAGGTGCTAGCACTATTTGACTAATAATCTAAACTGAAAACTAATAATTCATTTGTAAAATTTTATCTATAAGAAAATGAAGAAGCTGTTAATTTTAATGTCATTTGTTGCGGTGATGGTAATCTCCGCCTGTGGAGGCGGATCGCAGTCAACTGAAAACGAAAATACCACCCCTCCGCAATCAATGGTAGAATCTAAGCCAACGGACGATGCAACGGTTGCTGATGACCCACTGGCTAATAAAGGAATTGGACCGGTAACAAGTGTGGAACTTGGAGCAGTGGATCAAACCATGGTTGAGGAAGGTAAAGTAATCTATGATCAACTTTGCGTTGCCTGTCATAAACCAACCGAGAAATTTATTGGCCCTGCGCCGGCCGGTATCTTATCAAGACGCTCCCCGGAATGGGTCATGAATATGATGCTTAACCCGGATCAAATGCTCAAGGAGGACCCCATTGCCAAAGAACTTCTGGCTGAATATAACAATGTACCAATGATAAGCCAGGGGCTTACCGAGGAGCAGGCAAGAAAAATCCTGGAATATTTCAGAACGCTGGAGTAAGGAGATACAGGTTTCAGGTTGCAGGTTTCAGGTGGAAGGGTTGGTTATGGGTTGTGGGTTTCAGGTTGCAAGTTGCAGGTTGGTTAAGGTATTGGCTATAGGTTAGGGGTTATGAATTTCAGGTTGCAGGTTGGTTAAGGTTATGGGTTATAGGTTATGGGTTATGAATTTCAGGTTGCGGGTTGCTTCGGTTGCGCATTTTTTGGCCATGCACTCGTTCCATGCTCCATGCTCCATACTCCATGCTCCATGCTCCATAACAATTAAAAGTTAAAAATTCGTCATCCTATGAATACAACAATCCCCTTATTATTTGCTGTTTTTTTGTTTTACACCTGTCAACCGCCTCATCCGGTGGAACAGGAAACAGACAGAATGCCAAACATCGTGATCATTTACATGGATGACCTGGGATACGGGGATGTAGGTATCAACGGATCTAATATCGCTACTCCGAATATGGACAAACTTGCGAGATCCGGATTGGTGCTAACTAATGGATATGCCTCTTCTGCCACCTGTACACCAAGCAGATATGCATTACTAACTGGCAGCTATCCCTGGAGAAACAGGGAGGCGAGGATTCTGCCCGGAACCGCTCCGTTGCTAATCGATACTGCACAGATGACCCTTCCGAAAATGCTGAAGCAACAGGGATACTTTACCGGAATCGTAGGGAAATGGCATCTTGGATTGGGTGATGGGAATGTGGACTGGAATGACAAGATTAACCCTGGACCAAACCAGGTTGGATTTGATTACTCATTTATAATGGCTGCCACTCAGGACCGGGTGCCAACAGTTTACATAGAAAATGGCCTGGTGGTTGGACATGATCCCGAAGACCCGATTGAAATCAGTTACCAGCAAAACTTTGAGGGGGAGCCAACTGGAAAGGACAATCCCGAGATGCTTAAGATGAAGTGGCACCACGGACATAACAACAGTATTGTAAATGGTATACCACGCATCGGTTTTATGAAAGGTGGTAAATCCGCTCAATGGAAGGATGAAGATATGATGGACACCTTTCTGGAAAGGGCGAAAAGCTACGTAACGCAACATGCGGACCACCCGTTCTTTCTTTATTATGCCATGCAACAACCTCACGTGCCGAGAACGCCCCATGCAAGATTTGCAGGAACATCCGGGTTGGGTCCCAGGGGTGACGTGATCGTAGAGGCGGATTGGGCGGTAGGAGATTTTATGCAAACCCTCGAAGAGCTGGGTTTATTGGAAAACACATTGATTATATTCTCCAGTGATAACGGCCCGGTGCTAAATGATGGTTATTATGATGATGCAGTGGAAAAAAATGGAGATCACCTGCCGGCGGGCCCCTTCAGGGGCGGCAAATACAGCTTATACGAGGCGGGAACCCACGTACCGTTTTATATATCATGGAAGGACAAAATCAAACCAGGTACCTCCAGTGCGCTAATCTGCCAGGTGGATCTTTTATCCTCCCTGGCCCAACTGGTGGGAAGTGATATCCGCGCCAGGGACAGCGAAGAGTTGATGGAGGTATTTTTAGGTAACAGCGAGGAAGGTCGTGATAATCTGGTAATCGAAGCCACCTCCAGGACCGCGTTCAGAAAAGGGAATTGGGTAATGATACCTCCGTACCCGGGACCTGAATTAAATCAGCAGGTGAATATCGAATTGGGAAACAGTGAAGATTATCAACTATATAATCTGGAAACGGATATATCGCAACAGTCCAATCAGGCTGGCAGTAATCCTGAGCTATTAGAAGAGATGATAAAATCCTTTGCCCTGATCAGGGGAGATAATTCCAGTGCTGTAAAAGCATTGGAGTTGAAATGATCCCGCGGCATATGGACTATTTCATAAGCTGTGACTGGGGGACTTCTAATTTTAGATTGCGGCTGGTCAAAACCAGCAGCTTGGAAATCCTTCACGAGCATCGTACCGATCATGGAGTAAGAGCAGTTTTTCAGCAATACAGCAATCAGAATAACTTAAGCCAGGTCGATTTTTTTGCAGAATATTTAGCAAAACAGGTTCGGACATTACCGCACCCGCATCAACAACAGCTGGTAGTCTTATCCGGGATGGCATCCTCAAATATTGGTTTAATGGAGCTTGAATATGCTGAAATGCCATTTGACCTGAGCGGTAAAGGACTGCATTGGAAAAGGACCACACTTGAAAATGGTCTGGACATTCTGCTGGTATCAGGGGTAAAATGCCAAACCGGAATGATGAGAGGGGAGGAGGTCCAGGCAATAGGAATGGAATCCTGTTTGCAAGACCACCACCAGGGGATTCTGATCCTGCCCGGTACGCATAGCAAACATATTACCTTTGAAAAAGGGGCTTTCACGGACTTGAAAACGTTCATGACCGGTGAGTTGTTCGATATCATTTCCAGTAAAAGTATTCTAGCCAATTCAGTGTCAGAGAGCCCATGGAATGGGGAGCGCGAGCGGTCATTTGTCGAAGGGCTTTTAACGGGGGCGGATGGAAAAATGACTGCGGGCTTATTTGGTATTCGCGCCAAACATGTGATTGAGAATGCCAGCAGGGAAAATAATTACTATCTTTTGAGCGGGATGTTGATCGGTGATGAATTATTGGGTCTAAAGACCAGTAACATCCCAATATTTATTGCAGCTACCGGTCGTTTAGCATTACTCTATCAACTGGCGGTAAAAACATTACTGGGAGAGGAACGATTGATATCTTTAGGTGATAGTAATTTGGAAAAGGCACTACTAATTGGGCAAAGGAAAATATTGATGCTACATGGAGAATAATTCAAAGTTTTCATGGGACCACTATTTTGCCGGTCCGGTAG
>BQJT01000124.1 GCA_021604845.1 Cyclobacteriaceae bacterium | reverse complement strand
CACCTATAACCCATCACTTATAACCATCACCCATCACCTATAACCCACAACCCACAACCTATAATCCATAACCCTTAACTCATAACCTATAAAACCCATAATCCATCACTAAATTACCCCCTGACTCATTTGCTTAACCGCATAGTCGCATGCGCGGGCAGTTAGTGCCATGTAGGTAAGGCTGGGGCTGGCATTTCCGGAGGAAGCCATACAGGAGCCATCGGTAACAAACAGGTTGGGTATGTCATGACATTGATTATATCCGTTCAGTACTGAGGTTTTTGGGTCCCTTCCCATACGTGCGGTACCCATTTCATGCACAATGTCTCCGAAAATGGGTTTGGGATTAGATAACCGGATGTTTTTCACACCCATAACTTCTAGCATTTCCCCTATTTGCTGCTCAGTATCCTGGCGCATTTTCATTTCGTTTTCCCCAAACTCAGCGGTGACTTTGATCATCGGGAATCCCCATTGGTCCGGATTGTTTTCATCAATTTCCACCTTGTTGTGCTCATAGGGCAGACATTCTGACTGCGACCCCAAAGACATTCTCCAGCTTCCATATTTGGTGAGCTGTTGTTTGAAGTCTGTCCCGATACCTGGTTGGTCAGGGTTTAATCCCTGTCGTGAAGCACCCCCCCACACGCCGTAGCCTCTTAAAAAGTCCATTTCCTGCCGGTCCACATTTCTAAATCTTGGTATTGCTACCATGGCGGGCCTGAATCCTTTATAGATCCGGTCCTCAAAGCCTTCCAGGGTCCCGCTGCCGTCGACCCGTCCGTGGTGATCCATCAAATAATGTCCCAATACACCACTTGAATTGGCCAGGCCTTCTGAGTACCGCGCGGTCTTGGAGTTCATCAGGATAGCCGTGGATGTTAAAGTTGAGGCACACAGAAATATTACCCTGGCAAAGTATTCCGTGGTTGCTTTGGTTTCTGTATTGATAACCCTGACACCAATTGCCTTGTCCTGTTGCTCATCATAGATAATAGAATGCACCAAAGTATGAGATTCTAAAGTAAGATTCCCGGTGTCGTATGCGGCTGGTAATGTGGAACTAACACTGCTGAAGAACGCACCATAAGGACAGCCGCGGTGGCATAGATTTCGTGTCTGACATTGGGATCTCCCTTTAAACTGACCGGGTTTAACCTTGGAGAGATGCGCTACCGGATTGGGGATCATCTTGCGATCACTGTAATGCGCCTCCAGCCGCTGTTTAACGGCTTTTTCTGCATGATTCAACTCGAAAGGAGGTAAATAATGCTTCCCACTGGGCAGTTGCCAGACATCGTGCTGCCCTCCCGCAACTCCTATAAACTTTTCTACATAGTCGTACCAGGGTTCAATATCCTTATACCTTATAGGCCAGTCGGTGCCCACCCCGTCCCGGGCATTGGAACCGAACTCCAGATCACTGAACCGGTACGCGCCTCTGCCCCACAAAAACGTTCTGCCGCCAGTCTGATAACCCCTGAACCATCTGAAAGGTTTGTCCTCTGGGAATTGGTAGGGATTCTCCTTGTCATTCACGTAGAAATGTTTGCTGCTGGCATCGAAGTTGTATTTATTGCGCTGGATAAAGTACTCCTCTTTTTCCTGTTTAGTCAGATAACCCCGGTGTTCAAACTCCCAGGGTGCCATGTTAGCGGTTGGATAGTCCTGTACGTGCTTTACTTCCCTACCCCGCTCCAGTACCAGCGTTTTAAGCCCCCTTTCCGTGAGCTCTTTGGCAGCCCAACCCCCGGTCATCCCGGATCCGACTACAATGGCGTCGTAACTATGATTACTGTTCATAAAATTGATTGTATACTATCATGTAAATTCCAAATCCCAAATGTCCAAACTCAAAACAAATTCCAATCTCCAGTACCCAAACTTTTGCAAACCGAGCACCCAAATTGTTCATTGTTCATTGTTCATTGACCTGCATGCTCCACACTGTTGCTCTTGCTCATCTACATTTGGTTCCCCACCATTATCTTATCTCCCGGCTTTAGTTCAACATCCGCATGATAGGCTCCTGGCACCGGCTGATAGTCCAGGTTTTGCTTCATTCCCTGTTCGGTCGACATGTAGGTAGTGGCACATAATTTCTTGAAGGTAACATAGAACGGCGCCATGTCCTGGTGATTTTCTCCCATGATCGAAGCGTCTAGCGGAAGCAGGTAGTCAATCTGGCTTTGCACATCTAACTTTACGAACGAACTTCCGGTGGCAGTTTTACAGTCACCATCAAATGCTTCGAGTCCTTCAATAAAGGAGGTAACCGTTGATTGATCAAAAACATCGTAAAGAAGCAGATCAATGAACTCAACTACCCGCACCTCAGAAGCAGCTGGAGTTTCAGATTTAGGTATAATGGTGTCGGCAATGGCATTTGCAAGTTCAAATTGTTCGGGCCGTAATACCAACAAGTCCGGTACCTGTTTTAACTTGGACTGACAACCGTTCAAAGCAGCTATCAACCCTGGTGTAAATACTGCTGACTGCAGGATCCAACCGGTTCTTTTTAGGGCTTGTCGTCGTTTCATAACCTGTTTATAAGAGTTTGTCTTGGTATCGCATGGGTTAATCCTTAACTGCCATAGATAATCGATTTTGTTGGTCAAATGCAAATATTAGTTACTGAATTTGGTTCAAAGTTGCCTTATTTCTTCAAGCAGGCTGTCTAAACTATCAGCCAGCTCTTTTTGCTTAAAATATTGATTGTCCGTTTCTGCCAGATCCTGCCTGAGATTGTAGAGCTGGCCGGCAGGCATTCCATCTTCTTGAGGTATGCTCACAGGTTCGCTGAACCCTCCTGACCCCAGGCCTTCAATCCATTTCCAGTCCCCGCTGCGGATGGCAAACATACCCCTGGAAGAATGATGTATTACCGGTGGACGCTGGATATCGCTGGCTTCACCTGTCAGTATCGAATAAAAACTGAAACTGTCCCCTGGCTTTGGAACCTGTTCTGCTTTAATTACATCCTTGATGGTACTAAATATATCCGTTAAACATAATGTCTGGTCATTCAAACTTTCCTCTTTAACCATACCGGGCCACTTTACAATTAACGGTACCCGGTGCCCGCCATCGAAAATGTCGGCTTTCATCCCCCGAAAATTATAATTGGACCGGTGCTGGTACTTCTCAATAAAGTCATCTTTCCAATAGGCGCCATTGTCACTGGCGAATATCACCAGGGAATTTTGTTCAAAGCCTGATGTCTGGAGTTGTTGTAATATCCGGCCGACTTCATAATCGACCATTTCTACAAAATCACCATAAGTGCCGGTTTCTGAGTTGCCAGCAAAGTCCTTGGTGGGTAACCAGGGTGTATGGGGGGCGTTTAAGGGCAGATAGAGCAGGAAGGGTTGTTCATTTTGTTCACGGGACTTAATGAAATCCACTCCCTTATCAATAAATGTGGGTAAAACTTCTTCATGGACAAAGGAAGCAGACATTTTACCTGGCCTCCAGAAGGCTCCGGTATAGCCGGTATCAAGATCGCTACCTGCTGTTTCTGCATCAAGCGGTTCCACCAGTGTATTGTTCTCCAGGTAGCAATAAGGCTCAAAGTCAAGTGAGGCGGGGATGATAAAAGAATAGTCAAACCCGGCACCGGCCGGCCCACCCTTTACCGGAGCTGAAAAGTCCAGCAGGTCGTAGGTCTTAAAAGCCCGAAGTTCCTGGCTGACCGGTTGCCCCTGGGGGAATGTCAAATAAGTGCTGTCCTTTAATTTCCAATCAAGCCCCAGGTGCCATTTTCCGATGCAGGCGGTATAATAGCCCTGGTTCTTTAACATGGAAGCCAGGGTGGATTTGTCTTCAGGGATTAACGAAGGACTGTAACCCAACAATACACCTTGCTTCATGCGGCTTCTCCAGGCGTACTCGCCGGTTAGCAAACCATAACGGGTAGGGGTACAAACCGAGGAGTTGGAGTGGGCATCTGTAAAAGACATGCCGGAGGCTGCCAAAGCATTCAAATGAGGAGTTTTAATTTTAGATTCCCTATTAAACGCAGCTACATCACCGTAACCCAGATCATCAGCGAGGATAATCACAATATTGGGTGGTACCGGGGTATCAAGGACTGCGCTGTTCTTGGCGGTTTCGTTGCAGCCTGACGAGATAGTGCAACCTAATGCCAGGATGATAATAATTGAATCAAGTTTCATACGGCTAATATAAAAGAAATTGGGTCCCCTAATAAACTCACTGGTTGCGATTTTAATCAATAGGTCCACTGGGTGATGATTTACGGACAACGTCGGTAAAGTGGTAAGTGGGAAATGAAGTAATCTTTCAGGTACAGAGCCCCCTCCGGGACCACAAGGTGTAACCAGAGGTCAACAATCGATGTCTTATTTACAATTACCTGCCGGACTAAGTAAACCAATACTCACTATATGAAGGAATTATTAAAGTTGTTTATACTGTTATCCATGGTTCTTTTTTGCTTTTCAATTGCATCTGGTCAGGATATAGAAAGCGAAGCCGCTCGCATTATTCAGAATAAGTTTTCCGCGGATGAACCTGGTGTGTCAGTTCTAATTGCTCAACATGGAAAGGTGCTTTATAGGAAAGCTCTGGGCATGGCAAACCTTGAATTGCAAGTTCCTTTACAGCCCGAAAATAAGTTCCGGATAGCTTCTATCACCAAGCAATTTACCGCCGTTGCCATACTACAGTTGGCCGAAAATGACGAACTCCGGTTAGACGATGATATAAGAAAATACCTGCCGGAATTTCATCAGGATGGTGCAGTAATTACCATCGAAAATTTACTAACTCATACTTCAGGGTTGGGTAATCAGGACGAAATTACAAATTGGGACCAGTTAATTATGAAACCGCAGATCAGCCCCAGGGAACTGATCAGTATCTTTATAAACCAACCCCTGGCCTTTGAACCCGGGACGCAGTATAAATACTCCAATTTCGGATACTGGTTATTAGGGTACATTGTGGAACAGGTATCTGGATTGGCATACGCTGATTACCTGTCCCGGGAAATTTTTGAACCGCTAGGTTTAAAAGATACCAGCTACGATAATATGGATAGTATTATCACAAATCGCATCCCTGGCTATTCCAATAGCAGCTCCGGCTACCTGAACGCATCGTATTTGGATATGAGGGTGCCCTATGCTGGAGGTGGACTGATATCGAACGTTGATGATTTACTGAACTGGTATCAGCACCTTTACTCAAAAGAAGGGCCAATCACCCAGGAGACAGTGGCAACCGCTCATCAGCCATATACTCTATCGAATGGGCAGACAACTAACTACGGATACGGTTGGATGATCGGATTAATAAAAGGTAGGAAGACTGTCAAGCACGATGGAATTATCAACGGATTTACCTCCTTCGTATTATACATACCTGAGGACAGCCTGTTTGTGGCCACACTGACCAATTGTGACTGCAACAGGGACATTGAACTGACGGCTTCGAAACTTGCGGCCCTTGCGTTGGGTGAACCCTTTAGTTACCCTGGCTTGAACATATCCCGAAGAAAGATGATCGAACTCCAGGGAGTTTACGAATCAGCCTTGGGAGCCGTAAAATTTATTACCATTCAGGATGATGAGATAATGTATCATGATAAGGGGGGAGGTAAAACTAAAATGGTGCCAATTAAGGAGGATCAATTCTGGTTGGAAGAGAATCTGTCGAAGGTAACTATCAATCGGGGGAATAATGGAGAATTGGAATCATATACCCTAACTACCTTGGCTGATTCATCAACCTGGGTAAAAACCGATATCCAGGTTGAACCGCTTAAATCCAAAAAACTAATTTTGAGCAGATTACAAAAGTACACCGGCAAATATGAATTTGAGGGAGCATTTACTTTGCAAATCTTCACAAAAGAGGACAAATTATTCGGGGGAGTTGGTGGGGATATAAAAGAGTTGGCGTTTTATGATAACGATAGCTTCTTTGTATTGGAAATGGATGCCAGACTTCAATTTAGCACCAGCGCTGAAGGAGAGGTAACGGGCCTTACTTTTATACAAAGTAGTGAGATGTATGCCAAGAAGGTGGAATAGCTTTAAAATATGCCTGCTAGTTACTTCATAAGATGTGAAACATCTGCTCCCTGGTGAAACCATAACTTTCCTTTTAATCGCACGGTATCTCCCGGCGCACAAGCGTCAAATTGCGGGTCAGTGTGTATACAGGGCACATCATCATTTCCCCATGGATTGAAAGTGTTCTCCCAACTGGTAAGCATCCATTTATCCGGCTGTTTTGATTTTACCGCCGCTGTATTTGGGGCGAATTGCTTGTTGTCATTGGTTAACTGGTTATAGTCCTCAGCGCCTTTCAGCATGACACATACCTGGGTTTTTAAACTGTCGAGTTTTTGATCTGTACCATTGTAGAACCACAACTCCATGTTTACTGAGTTTTTCTGTGGGGTCGCCAGGGCGCCAAATGAGATCCCATTGGGCAAGGTCCAGGTATTTATTAAAGATCCATCGGGCCGGGTCTGCCAGTCAACATTGTCTATGGCTTTAAATTGGTAATCCCAAATTGTTGGAAAATGCCGGTGGGCCAGGAAAGTAAGTCCCAGGTTGGAGAATATGGCTTCCGGCAGATCCACCACCACATACTGCCCAGGGTCATCAGGTAAAAACACGCTGAACTTGGTTCCCCGCAGCGGGTCCATCGCTCCATCCAGAAAACCAATTCTCGGGTGCCGGCCGCCGGGATAGGGCCGTATTTTTAACTTGCCTTCGCTGCCTGACCCGGTTGAGTTCACGGTGGCGTATGAGTCTATAATTGTGGAAATTTCTTCTGTGGCCAAACCGGTTACCATCCGGCCTTCCGCTGCTGAATATTGATGATCCACAAACATATTCTGCGCCCAGAAATCGAAATTGTCCCGGGTAGCCATTACTTCCGGGGCTAATTTTTGAATTTTCTCCTGATTGGAAGTATGCGTGTACTCCAGCAGGGGATCGTCAGGAAGTACTTCAGGGAGGTACGGCTGAAGGTCATTCATGGCAATAACCTGAAAACCTTCCTCTTTCAGGTATTGCATACACTCCCTAAATAACTCAGGGTCCGTAGTGACCCATTCATGAGCCTTGTCGGGTACTCCGTGAAATTGCAGTACTGCTATCTCACCGTTTCCTGCCCGGTCCACTACTTTTTTAAAATGATCCAGTGTCCACTCCGGATAAGCATCACCAGCGGATGGAATAAGCAAAGGATGATGTTTTTCCGGATCAAACAGAGGGCCTGCCTGCATCTCCCCATAGCTTACCTCCGGCTGCATTCCCTGGCGGGCATATTTATAACCAAGGCTTTGAAGTTTATTAACCGTTTCCGGGGCAAACCAATTGCCGCAATAGGCAAAACTGACAGGTTTAGGAATTCCCTGCCAATGGAGTTGCAAATCGACCAGACCCAACTCACCTTCCAGCCTGGCGGTATTTTCAGGAAGGGAAAAATCAAGGTGTGACCAGCTGTGATTGCCGATCTCAAAACCCATTTTGTGAAGCGCTCCTATGTCCTCCCAGTTCATAAAATTGACGGAATCCTGCATCCAACGATAAGACATGAAAAATGTCGCGCCAAAACCCAGTTCCTGGAGCAAAGGGGCAACAAAAGTAGTGTGGGATTTTACTGCATCATCGAACGTGAGTACTACGATTTTCTGGTCATGGGTGGAAGAATTTTTTAATTGACAAGACCCAAGAAATACCAATAAAAAAATAATACTCATTAAATTGCCCATACAGCAATTTAATTATGCTTAGGTAGGAATCAAACAACATCTGTTAAAGTAGTCAAGTTGGGAATGCATTATGGTTTAAGGGTAAGCGGTGCCGGTTCGGAATGAAAAAACGAAATTCAATGGAACCTCGTCAATATTTTATCACTTTGCTTATTTCGCTGGCTTCAATAGTTACACTGCAGGGCCAGGACCAGATTGGAGTTAATCCCCCCGGACTACAATGGAGCAGGATGATTACTCCGGCCGGCAGTTTCATCTACCCCAGAGGGATGGACAGCACTGCCTTAAGGTTGGCTTACCGGGTTAACTCAGCGTTTTTGAATGACTATAGTGAGGTGCTTCCCTCCGGTACCAATCGAACCATTACTTCAATCTTGCAAAATCAGTCAGCGATTCCCGAAGGGTACGCCACGGTGGGACCCTGGCGTCAGGAGTTATACCTGACTCCCCCACAAAATATGTTTATGGGTGCTGCCCTTTGGAAAGACGCGCTGACAACGCATGAATACCGGCATGCCCAGCAATTTATGGCCTATGACCAGGGTTGGACACGACTGTACAAGGTGTTGTTTGGAAACACCGGTTGGTTACTTTCCACCGTCTTAAATGTTCCCCTGTGGTACAGGGAAGGCGATGCAGTAGACAGCGAAACCAGGTTCACACAAGGTGGAAGGGGCACTTTGCCAGCTTTTAATATGGAGTACAGGACGTTAAGGTTAAATGGCATTGATTATGAATATGACAAAGCAATAAGTGCATCAAATTTCAAGGATTTTGTGCCTAATATGTACAGAAGCGGGTATTATATGACCCGAAAGTTAAGAGCGCAATACGGTCAGGAGGCCTGGGCTAATGTGCTTGATAAAACAAGCCAAAAATTCATGCAACCTTTTAGCAGAACCCTGAAAGAAGTAACCGGGGAGGACGTTATGGGGTTCTACCTGGATACTTTTTCGGAACTGGATTCAGTTTGGGCGCTTACTGATACCGTGGCCCAGGTAGTTGGCACCAGAATATCCGCCCGCAGTGATGTATTTGAAAAATACAGATTTCCGCAAATCGATGGCCAGGGAAACCTGATCGTTTCCCATGAATCCTTTAATGATATACGGGCATTTTATCAACTCAAAACTGATGGATGTACCAGGAAACTAAAAACCGCGGGGATTTACACTTCCGACCATTACAATTTCACAGTAGAAAACAACCTGATGACCTGGGCTGAATCAGCGTTCCATCCCCGGTATATTAACAAAACCTACAGCGTGATCAAGTATCGGGATCTGGAATCGGGGACAACTAAGCAAATTAGCCATCGTTCCAAATACTTTAGTCCAGCCCCCTCCAAAGATGGAAAGCTCATTGCAGTTGTTGAATACGATGAACAAGAGCGGTGCGCAGTGAAGCTAGTTGATGTTATTACCAAACAGGTAGTGCGGTCGATTAGCTATTACAATCATTTTCTTACACAACCACGCTGGATCAGTGAGAATGAACTTGTGATGGTGAGTATTACAGATGAAGGTAATCAACTGGTAAAGCTGAACCTCTCCTCGGACATCTGGACGGTATTGTTGAAAGCGTATGACATCAACATATCCAAACCGTTTGGCTACAAAAATGATATATTTTTCTCCAGTGGCCTGTCAGGAATTGAGAATATCTATAAACTTAATCCGGAATCGGGATCAATCACCCAGCTGACCAATGCCCGATTTGGGGCATTTGACCCATTTGTTTACCAGGATACCCTGTACTTTTCGAATTATGATAAAAACGGGTATGAAATCTGGCAGACCTCCCTGCAGGCTACTCTGAATAAGACCGTTGTTTTCCCTGAAGCTCCTTTTGAAAATTCATTGGCTGATTACCATAACCATGAGATTATAGCACAGGTGGATCGTTCAATTACCGTTGACACGGTCTACAATAAATATTTTTGGAACAAGCTATTTAGTGTAGCCGGTTGGACCCCTTTGGTATTCCCTCCCGAACTGGGCATAGAACTTTATACCCTGAATATGGAACGAAGTTTGAAATCAACTATTGGGATGAACTATAATTTAAACGAAGAGATCCTGCAGTCCAATATTTCTTTAAGTTATGCAAAATTCTTCCCCATTTTTCACGGCACTTTCTCCAGGCGGGGCAGAAAGATATTGCAACCTGATCCGGTTTATGAGGTAGATGATATTCCGGAATATCAAACCAATGAAACCATTGTAGGAGGGGGTGTTGAGGTCCCACTGCGGTTAACACAGGGGGTGTATCGTACTAATGTAGGCCTTAGGGGTGATTTCAATCACCACCGGGTGGATGAACTGGAGGGGCAGCCTAATACCATTGAATTCAATTCAACCGTTGCTTCGCTGACTTTTGAACGTTTCAGACCAGCAGCCCGCCGTCAGGTCAAATCACCGTTTGCTCAGATTATCCAGGCAAAATATAAATATGGAATCGAGGAAGCAGCGCCCAGTCAGCTGTTTGTCAATGGACAACTGTACTTTCCCGGGTTATTTAAAACACATTCACTGAATTTCAGGGGGGCCTATGAAGATAACGAAAACACCCAACCCTATCGATATCTCAGTACCTTCAAGGGCAGCAGGGGGTATGAGTATTATCCCTTTACCAGCGCTTATCTGATTAGTGCAAATTACGAACTACCACTCTTTTACCCGGATTATTATATACCGAATTTCCTGGGAGTGACCCGGGTTAGATTGAATGCATTCTATGATTACTCAGAGGGCAAGACCCCGGATTTCACCCAGTTACAGCGTTCAGCTGGGATTGAACTGCTATTTGATTTACGGGTATTCAGGGCTTTCAATATGGACCTGGGATTGCAATTCACTCAGGTAGAAGACCATGTTGATACTCAGCGACCATTTGTATTCAATATAGTAGTAAACTATTTCGAACTGTTGAATTGACCGCCGCGGTTTAACTGAGCTGCTACAACTTCAACTATTATTTCACTCGATTAGCTTCAAAACGCATATCGTCGTAATCAACAGTGAGGGTTGCGGAATAGGTGTCACCGTCAATAGTACCCTTAACCAGACAGAATATTCCATCGACAGTAGTTACATCGAAACTCATGACATTTCCTTCAACCTTCAGGTTTTCCATGGTATACTCATTTCCTTGAGATTCAAGGTTACCCAAAAGAGCTCCATCCTCTTCGCTAATTACAAAAGATCCGGTATGTCCTTCTTCGGTGTGTGCCTTGTACTCCCAGGTCCCGGTGGGGTCCGTCTTTTTGCTATAGGTGAACGCCAGCATCATCAATGCAAACAGAAGGGTCGATAAGATTTTAGTATTGTTTAGTTCCATATACTAATGATAATCTTTTTAGCGAATTAATAAAAATACTCATTTGTCATTTGATCATATGCAATGCACAGGAACTCCCCTGTTGGTGATTTATATCATAACCACATCCTGCAATATTTTATTTATTTTAAAGTAAAAGATAACAATTGAGTTATGACCAAACTTGTATCAGTGATAGTTTTGGTATTGACCGCGCTTCAAATGGTAGCCCAGGATCCCAAAGAAATCGTTCAGAAGTCCCTGGATCTGCTAAATGGTAAAAGTAACGAGGGAACAATGGAAATGACTCTGGTTCGACCAAAGTACACCAGGTCTATCAGTATGAAATCATGGAGCCTTGGAAATGAATATTTCTTTATCTATATCACCGCACCAGCCAGAGACAAAGGCCAGGTATTTTTAAAGCGAAACAACGACATGTGGAACTGGATGCCCAATATCAGCCGCATGATTAAAATCCCGCCCTCCATGATGGCCCAGAATTGGATGGGATCGGATTTTACCAACGATGACCTGGTCAAAATGAACAGTCTGGTGGAGGATTATGACCATGCCCTGGCTGGGGAGGAGGTAGTGGAGGGATTCTCCTGTTATAAAATTGAAATGATCCCGAAACCACAGGCCGCAGTAGTTTGGGGAAAACTGGTCATCTGGGTGGCCAAAGATGAGTATTATCAACTCAAGGCGGAGTACTATGACGAAGACTTTGGGCTGATTAACCGTATGGAAGCTTCGGAAGTGAGGCAGTATAATGATCGCAAGTTGCCATCAAAACTGGTAATGACTCCTGTAAATAAACCCGGTCAGCAAACCATTATGAACTACCAGTCAATGGACTTTAATGTCAGCCTTACCGAATCCTTCTTTTCTCAACAAAATATGAAGCGGATCCAATGATTTCCAGATTGATTCTGGCCTGGCGCAGCATCTGGCGCAATAAGAAAAGGACTTATATAACCCTGGCTTCAATAATTTTCGCAGTGATTGTTGCCACCTTTATGAGGGGCCTTCAGCTAGGAAGCTATGATAAGATGCTGTATGACGCCATTCGCAGTTCCACCGGGCATATTGCCCTTATGGACAAGTCTTTTTGGGATGATAAAACCATGGATAACAGTATGGAATTTTCCGAAGACCTGAAACAGATATTGGACCAGGACCAGAAACTGGAATTCTGGGTGCCGGAGATTTTAGGTGGTTGTCTGATTTCCGTTGGGAATAATACCAGGGGAGTGGTTGTCCAGGGTGTAGACCCTGACAAGAAGGATGCGCAAATCCGGCTCAGAGAGAAAATAGTGGAAGGGGATTACATTCAACCTGAGGACCAGGCGGTAATGCTCGGCAAAGATCTTGCTTCTTTCCTAAAAGTCGGGGTGGGGGATACAGTGGTTTTGCTGGGGCAGGGATATATGGGTATCACTGCAGCCGGCACTTATCCGGTCAAGGGAATTTACGACCACCCTATGGCTGATTTTAATCGCAGACTGGTGTATCTGCCACTGGCTGCAGCCCAGTATCTGTTCTTTATGGATGGCAGGGTAAGCACAGTAAATTTGGTATTAAATGACACGGATGATATCCCAGGGGAAACTGCGTTCTATCATTCCAAAATAGACACTAGCTCCATGGAAGTACGAAACTGGGAGTCTATGAACCAGGACATGCTTTCGGCCATTAAATCCGATAATTTCTTTGGTAAGATTATGATTGGTGTGCTGTACATGGTAATCGGGTTCGGGATTTTCGGCACCATATTAATGATGACTATGGAACGTAAAAGGGAGTTTTCCATTATGATGGCCATTGGCATGCAGGATTATAAATTGATTACACAGGTAGTACTGGAATCAATATTTATAGCAGCTATTGGAGCCATAGTAGGCCTGGTGATCAGTTTTCCGGTGGTTTATTTCTATTCACTTCATCCCATTCCTATCACTGGTGAAAGTGCTCAGATGTACCGGGATTTAAATATGGAGCCGATATTGTCTATTTCAACTAATCCGGGATATATGTTGGCGCAATTTGGTATAGTGCTTATAATCAGTATTATAGCTTCCATATTTCCTTTATACAATATCAGGAAGTTCAATATTGTGGATATAATTAGGGGCAGACAATGATCGTCAAATACGCCTGGAGAAATGTCTGGAGAAACAGCATCCGAAGCCTGGCGGTAATCCTGGCGCTGGCTACCGGTTTACTGGGGGCTTTATTTATCGCTGCATTGGCCAATGGCATGATGGACAAATGGGTGAAAACCGCTATTGACAATGAGATATCCGATTTACAGCTGCACAATGAGGAGTATCTTATTACCCAGGAGTTGTCCAGTACCATGGACCAGGAGCGGATAAGAGGACTTTTATCTGCAGACAGCAATATTGCCAGCTTTAGCTTCCGGGTTAAGGTCGATGCCATGGCAGCCACCGCTAACAATAGTGTGCAGATAACGGGTGTCGGTGTCGATCCTCAGGCAGAGTCGAAAGTAACCAGCATTCACAATCTGATTGAAGAGGGCACTTATTTCGAAGACCAGTCAAATTTCAAGTCTATAGTAATCTCGCAGAAAATGGCCAGGAAACTTAAGGCCCGACTGAAGTCGAAAGTGATATTGTCCCTGGCTGATGTAAAGGGCGGAATCGCTTACGAAAACTTCAAAGTAACCGGTTTATTTGCTACCAGCAATACCATGTTCGATGAATCAACGGTATTCTTTCGCAAAGATCAATTGGCCCTGATTCTAAAACTGGAAAAAGGAAGGGTTCACGAGGCTGCAGCCCGGGTAATTGACCACGATATACTGGAAACGACGGTGACCGGACTGAATACCGCCCTGAATGGCATAAAAGCGGAATCCTGGAAAGAACTCAATCCCACATTAAAGGTCACGGCTTCCACCATGGACTTGTACAATTACATCCTAGTAGGCGTAGTACTGCTGGCATTGATCTTTGGGATTGTCAATACCATGTTAATGGCCATTCTGGAGCGTACCAAGGAAATCGGCATGTTGACAGCCCTGGGACTATCC
>BQJT01000123.1 GCA_021604845.1 Cyclobacteriaceae bacterium | reverse complement strand
TCAGATCGACTTTCGGGTGGATTGTGATAATGCAGTGGAGCAGACGGATATGAGAATCAATAATGTACGGGCTCGTTTGCTCACCGGCGGTGACGTTTGGTGGGATGGCGATGACGGCTTGTATGTTGTACCTAATGTTCCTCCTGGAGAAGATGCTGTTTCTTCTATTTTTGCCGGTGCCGTTTGGCTAGGTGGTTTTGACCCAGCTGGTAACTTGAAATTGGCCGCTCAGACTTACGGTCGGAACAGTGGTAACTTTGATTTCTGGACGGGCCCCTTGACGCCTTTCCCTGATCCTGATGATGAGGATGCCCCTCCTGCAGGTATTACCGAACAGGCTATTTGTGACCGCTGGGATAAGTTTTTTACGGTAGATGGATCTGATATCGAAAAGCATATACAACAGTACGAAGCAGCGCTGAGAGCTGGTGTAGAATATGATGCTAGTACAATCCCTGAAGCAATTCGGGGATGGCCAGCAAGAGGGAATGAATTCTTTTTTGAAATTCATGAGTTTGAATTACCCAACACTTCTCAAGGACTTGCGGGCTTTTGGGATCAGGACGGTAATGGCCTATACGAACCAGATCAAGGTGATTTCCCCGTGATTGAAATTAGGGGCTGTACAACTAAGCCACAATTTCCTGATCAAATGATCTTCTGGATTTATAATGATGCAGGTAATATCCACGCTGAATCTGAAGGGGAACCCATTCAGATGGAAGTCCAGGTGCAAGCTTTTGCTTATACCACCAACGATGAGATCAATGACATGACTTTCTACCGTTATAAATTGATCAACCGTGCTATTGAATCCATCGATAGTACCTTCTTTGCTTGGTGGGTAGACCCCGATTTGGGTTGTGATGAGGATGATTACATTGGATGTGATGTCCCTCGGTCTTTAGCTTATGTATATAATGAAGACGTATTGGATGGACACCCGCTCGGTTCTTGTGATTGCCCGAGTGGTGCCTTCACTTATTGTGATGAGGTACCCATTTTAGGATACGATTACTTCCGTGGACCTTTGGATGAAAATGGAGAGGAGATCGGTATGTCCACCTTTACTTATTACAATAGACAAGGCTCTCCAGGAACAACGGATCCTCAAGTGGCACAAGAGTACTTCAATTACTTGTCGGGCTCTTGGCGGGATGGTAATCCATTTACTTTTGGAGACGATGCCTACCAAGATGGCGCACCCGTAACCTACGCCTTCCCTGATCCACCTGATGCACCATCACCAGGATGGTCTATGTGTACTGCTGGTTTGGGTAATGGCGACCGTCGTACGATTCAGGCTTCCGGACCTTTCCGTTTGGATCCTGGTGCAGTGAACGAGTTGATTATCGGTGTAGTTTGGGTAGCAGATCAAAATTATCCTTGTCCAAGTATCAGGAAATTGCAGGAAGCAGATGATATTGCTCAGGCGCTTTTTGATGCTTGTTTTGAACTTACTGACGGACCTGATGCACCTGATGTAGATTGGGTAGAATTAGATCAAGAAATTATTGCTGTATTCACCAACGATACCGTTACTTCAAACAATGCCTTTGAAGCTTATGGCGAACGTGGCTTGCAGATTCCGGAAGGCCAGGACGATAGCTTATACCTATTTGAAGGCTACAAATTATTTCAGCTTGCTACCTCAACTGTTTCTATAGCTGATTTGGATGATCCGGATAAAGCCCGGTTGATTTATCAAGTAGACAAAAATAATGAGGCAGGTCTCATCTATAATTGGTCTACCGTTGATAATCCTACTGGTGAAGAGTATTATGTGCCTGAACTTCAGGTGGAAGGTGCTAATACTGGGATCAGACATACTTTCCGAATCACTGAAGATCAGTTTGCAGAAGGAGATCGACGCTTGATCAACCACAAGAAATACTACTTCGTCGCCTTGGCTTATGCCTACAACAACTATTCGGCCTTTGATCCACAAGAAATTCTAGGTCAAAGAACACCTTACCTGGAAGGCCGTAGAAATATTGGTGATGGCGATAATAGCTTTTACACGGTTATTCCAAGACCAATTGTAGACCGCAAAGTAAATGCAACTTATGGCGATGGAGCGGTTATTACCCGAATTGATGGTGTTGGTGCAGGGGGGATTTTCCTTGATATGTCAGATGAGACCAGAAGTATTATTGAAGATGATCTTAGAAATGAGACCAAAACCTTTGATGGACAAATCACGTATCGCCCAGGTAGAGGACCTATTGAAGTTCAAGTGTTTAATCCACTTGAAGTGAAAAATGGCGAATTTGAGCTGACCTTCATCGATGAGGACATGGCCAATGATGAGCTGGATAATTCTGTCGGCTGGAGATTGACTAACCTGACCGATCCAAATTCACCTGTGGTCATTTCTGAAAGAACCATAGATGAACTGAATGAGCAAATCGTTAAGGAATTTGGGTTCTCCATTTCAATAGGACAAACCATGGAATTTGGAGAAGCAGGAATTGGTTCTAATGGTGTTATTCAACCAGGCTTTGAATTGGATTACACCGCCGGTGAGGCAGCTATTCCATGGATGACAGGCGTTGCTGACGGTACTGTTCCTGGAATTGGTAACTTCCTGGACCAGGTCGTTTTCAATTATGTTGCCAACAGCTCTGGTGAAATTGACGAATTGCTGGATCAAGACCAAGCTTTGAACAATATAGGCGAAGGCTTTTTCTTGCCTTACATGATGGCTAATTGGCGGAGTGACGCTACCAACGACATACCGTACATTACACCAGCATGGTCCAATGAAAGTGGTAGCAATATTGTTCGGAATCAACTTGATCTGGAAGATGTCAATAATGTTGATATTGTATTGACAAAAGATAAAAGCCTTTGGAGCCGTGCGGTAATTGTGGAAACAGTTAATCGTTATTACTACGGTCAGGGCGGCCAGTTTGGTGCTGGACTTCCTGGTGGACAACCTAGCGAAGGAGGTACGGATTTTCGCTTTAGTTTTGACCTGCGTGCTGCACCTAGTGTTTCCAAATACGATAATGATGGTGACGGTTTGCCAGATGCGGATGATTCCGAAACAACTGGCCTTGGCTGGTTCCCTGGTTATGCCGTAGATGTGGAGACTGGTCAGCGCCTTTATGTTTTCTTTGGTGAAAACTCTGTTTATGATTGTGATTACCTGGAAGGACTTGGTCTGGCCGGTGCTTGTGATCTATTTTCAGATGGTGTTGGAACTGGTGGTGATATGATGTTCAATCCTACTGACCAACTGCAGTTGTCAAGTGCTGGCTTTGCCAATATCCTTAATTACAATTTGGGTGGACAGCATTTTATCTATGTCACTAAAATACCTTATGAAGATGGCGTGGAATTATTTGAACAACGATTGGCCCCAGGCGCTAGTAGCTTAACTAAAGTTAGAGCGATTAGAGAAATTACTTGGGCTGGTATGGTCATGCTGCAAAATGGTGCTTCCATGGCCGGTTATGGTGCCGGGGAAGAAGGGTTAATTCCTGATGATCTGATTGTGAAGCTTCGTGGAGATAATCCTTATGAGGTGGAACTAGGGACTGGCGAATTTGCCGGTTATCCAACTTACCGCTTTAAATTGGAAGGATTGCAAGCTGATGAATTGACACCGGAAGGCGTTGAATCTGCCCTGGATATGATCAATGTGGTACCTAATCCATACTATGCATTTTCAGAGTATGAAAATAATGTATTGGCCACTACGGTTAAAATTACAAATTTACCCGCTCAGTGTGTCGTAACGATCTTCTCACTTGATGGTAAATTTATTCGCAAGTACAATCGGGATGAAACGGGGGTTATCCCAGAAGGGGTTAACCGTGCGTTGGAACGTGGCCAGATTATACCTGACCTGGAATGGGACCTTAAAAATGCCGTAGGCATTCCTATTGCTAGTGGTGTTTACCTGATCCATGTGGATGCGCCTGGTTTGGGCGAACGTACCCTGAAATGGTTTGGTATTAATAGAAAATTTGATCCTGCTGGATTGTAATTCAGTTGATAAAATTATGGCGTATTGGTTGATTGTTTCTTCAATCAACTAATACGCCATCAACCAAATAAATAAAAGATGAATAAAATATTTTACCTTTTCTTAACCTTGTCCTTGTTGTGTACAGCAGCAATTACAGTGGAGGCAGGTAACCCCGACCGGCAGGGTGAAGCAGGAGCTTATGAGCTGCTGATGATCCCCTATGCCAAGATGGCAGGTTTGCATGCGATGAACACTTCTTTTGTGACAGGAGTAGAGGCTATGCGCCTCAATGTAGCAGGGCTTTCCAGAGTCAACAAAACGGAAGTGGAAGTTGGATATGCCCGTTATCTACAAGGGACCGACATTAATATGAATGCTTTTGGCTTTGCGCAAAAAGTGGGCAACGGTGCTTTTGGCTTCAGCTTGATGGCCCTTGATTTTGGCGATATTCCTGTAACAACGACGGAGCAACCTGAAGGAACTGGTGCAACTTATTCGCCCAATTTCTTTAATCTGGCGCTGTCTTATGCCGTTACTTTTGAAAATAAAGTTTCCGTAGGTATCACCTTGCGTGGTATTAGTGAGTCTACTTCTAATGTATCTGCTTTTGGCTTTGCGCTCGACGCAGGCGTTCAGTATGTTTCTGGCGAGCATGATAATTTCAAATTTGGTATCTCCTTGCGTAATGTGGGTTCTCGTATGACGTTCAACGGGGAAGGTTTAGGTACGCGCGGACCAAGTCCAACCGGTGCTTACGAGCTGACCTTTGAGCAACGCACAGCAGGCTTTGAATTGCCTTCTATGTTGAATATTGGGACTTCTTATGATATCTTGTTTGGCGCTAACCGAGTGACCTTACTTGGAAACTTTACCTCTAATTCCTTTTCTCGTGACCAGGTTGGTGGCGGATTGGAATATGCACTCAACGAAATCTTTATGCTGAGAGCTGGATACAAATATGAATTCCAATCGAATTCGGATGTAATCCAGGAATCTATCTATACCGGATTAGCTGGTGGTTTAACCGTTCAGGTTCCTTTGAAAAAGAAATCTGAATTAAAGGAAGGCGACTACATGCCTACCTTGGGAATCGACTATGCTTATCGCGAAACCAGACTATGGGATGGCACCCATAATATTTCCGTAAGGATCAGCCTTTAATGGCACTTTGTCTAAAGTTGGGCCATGGTCCAACTTTAGACAACCTTTATAAAAACAGTTCGTTTTCTTTTCTACCTTTCCTACTTAATTTTGTTCTTAATCTAGCTTTCCTAGCAGTATAAAAACAGGTTTTATCAGCATAACGATTGAACTTTGGCGTGCCCAACAGTTCTGTGATGGCTATGGTAAGCGGTAATTCCTGGCTCCAAGATTTTTTGTCCAAAATATAAAGCTATGACTATTAAGAAACCCTGGCTGCTATGCCTGGTTGGGTTGGGGATGGCGATGGTATCCCACGCCCGTATCAACCCAAACGCGAAAAAACCTGCTCCACAACCTGACAATCAGGTTGAATTTCGAATGGATTGTGATAATGCCGTGGGGCGGATGGATATGAGAATTAACAATGTACGAGCGCGCTTGCTCACTGGTGGCGACCTTTGGTGGGACGGCAACAATAATGGCTTATACATTATTCCCAATGTCCCTGCTGGAGAAACAGCTGTCTCCTCTATCTTTGCCGGTGCCGTTTGGACGGGAGGCTTTGACCCTGGCGGTAATTTAAAATTGGCGGCGCAGACCTACGGCAGATCTGTTGGCAATTTTGATTTCTTCCCAGGTCCGCTCACACCTCTTCCTGATCCGGATGACGAGGATGCCCCACCATCAGGCATCACAGATCAATTGACCTGCTCCAATTGGGATAAGTTTTTTGTAGTAAATGGGACAGATATTGAAATGCATATCCAGCAATTCCAGGCTGCTCAAAATGCTGGCATTGATTATGACCCTGCTATGATTCCTGAATCCATCAGAGGGTGGCCTGCTCGAGGAAATGAATTTTTCTTTGATGTACACGAATTTGAACTGCCCAATACCTCCCAGGGTTTAGCTGGTTTCTGGGATGAAGATGGCAATGGTTGGTACGAGCCGGTGCATGGCGATTTTCCAATTATTGAAATTCGTGGCTGCAACACCCCAAAATTTCCAGATCAAATGGTCTTCTGGGTATATAATGATGCGGGAAATGTTCACGACGAATCGGAGGGAGACCCTATGCAAATGGAGTTTCAAGTGCAAGCCTTTGCATTTAACACCAATGATGAAATTAACGATATGTCCTTCTATCGTTATAAATTGATCAACCGGGCCGTCGAGGATATTGATAGTACTTTCTTTGCCTGGTGGGTAGACCCTGATTTGGGTTGTGATGAGGATGATTACATTGGTTGTGATGTGTCTCGTTCTTTAGCCTATGTATACAATGAAGATGTACTGGATGGCCACCCGCTTGGCTCTTGTGATTGCCCTAGTGGGGCAGGCACTTATTGTGATGAAGTACCCATTTTGGGCTATGATTACTTCCGCGGTCCTTTGGATGAGAACGGTGAGGAGATTGGAATGTCTACTTTTACCTATTATAACAGACAAGGCGCCCCGGGAACAACAGATCCTCAAGTAGCAGGAGAATACTTTAACTACTTGTCGGGTTCTTGGCGCGATGGTAACCCATTTACTTTTGGTGATGATGGCTATCAGGATGGCGCTCCAATAGCGTATGCCTTCCCTGATGCACCTGATGCTCTTGCTCCAGCATGGTCTATGTGTTCTGCTGGTCTCGGTAATGCTGACCGTCGTACCATTCAGGCTTCGGGGCCTTTCAAATTGAATCCAGGCGCAGTAAACGAATTGATCATTGGAGTGGTTTGGGTGGCCGATCAAGCTTACCCTTGCCCCAGTATTAGAAAACTACAAGAAGCAGACGATATTGCTCAATCGCTTTTTGATAATTGCTTTGGTCTAAAAGATGGCCCCGATGCGCCGGATGTGGACTGGGTGGAATTAGACCAGGAAATCATTGCGGTCTTAACCAATGATACCGTCACTTCTAATAATGCCTATGAAAGTTATATCGGAGCAGGTTTGCAAATTCCGGAAGGGGAAGAAGATAGTGTATTTGTTTTTGAAGGGTATAAAGTATTCCAATTGGTTGGACCTACGGTATCTATTGCGGATTTGGATGACCCGGATAAAGCCCGCCTGATTTATCAGGTGGACCAAAAGAACGGTGTTGGAGAGATTTATAACTGGACCGTTATCCCAGAAGATGAAAACCCAACGGGGGAAGAATATTTTGTGCCAGAACTAATGGTTGCAGGCACAGATGAAGGTATACGCCATACCTTTCGAATTACTAAGGACCAATTTGCGGAAGGAGACCCCCGCCTGATCAATCACAAGAAGTATTACTTTGTTGCTCTAGCCTATGCTTATAATAACTATTTCCCCTTTGACCCAGAGCAGATTCTTGGGCAGAAACGACCCTATTGTGAAGGCCGAAGAAATATTGGCGATGGTGTAAATAGCTTTTATACCGTCATTCCGCGACCTATCGTGGATCGAAAATTAAAGGCTGTCTATGGCGATGGGGCGGTGATCACCCGAATTGACGGCATCGGCGCTGGTGGTAATTTCCTGGATATGTCAGATGAGACCAGGGATATAATTGAAAGCGATATTAGGAATAACACCAAAGATTTTGATGGACAACTGACTTACCGACCAGGAAGAGGACCGATTGAGATTCAGGTTTTTAATCCATTGGAAGTAAAAGATGGCGAATTTGAATTGACCCTGATTGATGAGGATATGTCTAATGATCAACTGGATCATTCGGTTCGCTGGCAATTGACTAACCTAAGTGATCCCAGTGCACCTATCGTTTTTTCGGAGCGGACGATCGATCAATTAAATGAGCAGATTATCAAAGAATTTGGTTTTACGGTTACCATCGGACAAACGACAGACTTTGGTGAACCTGGGATAGGTGATAATGGTGTCATTGCGCCCGGCCTCGAGTTGGAATACCGGGCTGGAGAAGAAGCCATCCCTTGGTTGTCGGGTATCCCGGATAATACCATTCCTGGTATAGGTAACTTCCTCGATCAGGTGATTTTTGATTATGTAGATAATGGCCCTGGCGGCACACTGGAGTTGCTGGATCAGGATCGAGCTTTAAACAACATCGGACCAGGATATTTTGTGCCATTTTTTATGGCTGATTGGACCGCAGATTTTGTCAACGACATACCTTATATTTCACCAGCCTGGTCAAACGTGACGGGTAGTAATCTGATGCGTAGTCAAATCGATCTGGAAGATGTAAACAATGTGGATATTGTATTTACCAAAGATAAAAGCCTTTGGAGTCGTGCTGTAATTGTGGAAACAGCCAACCGGTATTATTATGGCGATGGCGGCCAATTAGGGGCCGGATTTGATGGCGGACAACCGAGCGCTGTGGATGAGAATGATAAGAGCCGAAACTTTGATCTGCGAAAAGGGGCAAGTGTTTCTAAATATGATAAAGATGGGGATGGCTTGCCGGATCCGGATGATTCAGGGACAACTGGTTTAGGTTGGTTTCCTGGATATGCCGTAGATGCAGAGACTGGCCAAAGACTTTACGTTTTCTTTGGAGAAAACTCCCTTTATGATTGTGATTATCTCGAAGGCTTGGGGCTCACTGGTGCCTGCAATCTGTTTGCAGATGGTAAAGGTACCGGTGGCGATATGATGTTTAATCCAAGCGATCAGTTATTGATTCCAGCTAGCAGTTTTGCTAATATCCTAAATTATTACATGGGCGGACAGCACTTTGTCTATGTATCCAAACTTCCTTATGAAGAAGGCGCTAAAGAATTTGAGGAAAAACTCAGGCCAGGCGGCTTGGGCAAAATCAGAGCGATTAGAGAAATTACCTGGGCGGGTATGTTGATGTTGGAAGGAGGCGCTAGCATGGGGGCATATGGCGCCGGTGAAGAAGGCTTGATCCCGGACGATTTGGTGGTCAAACTTCGGGGAGATAATCCTTATCAGGTAAAGGTAGGAACCGGCGATTTTAATGGCTACCCAACTTATCGCTTTAAATTGGAAGGCCTGCAAGCGGAAGAATTAAGGCCAGAAAACATGGATGCGGCGCTGGATTTGATCAATGTAGTGCCCAATCCCTACTATGCTTTTTCTGAGTATGAAAACAACCAGTTTGCGACTACAGTCAAAATCACCAATTTGCCTGCTAAGTGTGTGATTACAATTTTCTCACTCGATGGCCGGTTTATTCGCAAATACAACCGAGATGAATTAGGCCTGGTACCAGAAGGGAATAACCGCGCTTTGGACCGCGCTCAGATTTTGCCAGATCTGGAGTGGGACCTCAAAAACAGCGTAGGCATTCCTATTGCCAGTGGCGTTTACTTGATCCATGTGGATGCGCCTGGCCTGGGTGAACGAACCTTAAAATGGTTTGGTATCAACCGAAAGTTCGATCCAGCAGGCCTTTGAATGATAATGTTATTTTTGACCCATTACTCCGTATTTCTTTTTTAAGAAAGTTTAAAGGGTTGAATGTGTGCAAAGGGTTGAAGTTAAACCTATTCAACTTATTCTTTGCTGCTCCCTAACGTAAAAGAATTTTTGCTACGTTGTACTTAGGTGCAAGTGTTGCGTAAAAATGGTATATTTATACGCAACACTTGTTTTACAGAATATAAAGTCTATGAAAAAACTCAAATCAACTTTGCTATGCCTATTGGGTGTAGCACTCTCCTTGGTAACCAATGCCTCCAACCACTCGGAACCGAATAAACCCAAGCCTCCGCCAGATGATGAAATCGAATTTCTGATAGATTGTGATAATGCCGTAGCACAAATTGACCTGAGTGTAAACAATGTCCGTGCGCGGTTGTTGACCGGTGGCGACTTATGGTGGAATGGGGAAAGTGGTCAATACATCGTGCCTAATGTTCCGCCAGGTGAGCCTGCTGTATCTGCTATTTCTGCCGCTGCAGTGTGGATGGGGGGCTTTGACCCTGCTGGGAACCTAAAGCTAGCGGCTCAAACCTATGGGCGTGCTGGTGGAAACTTTGATTACTGGCCAGGACCTTTAACGCCTTTCCCTGATCCGGATGATGAAAATGTCATACCAGCAGGCATTACCGATAAAGAAACTTGCAAAAATTGGGATAAGTTTTTTGTGGTTAATGGGAGTGATGTAGAGTTGCATATCAAGCAGTACGAAGCAGCAAAAAGAGCAGGGTTGCCTTATGATGTTAGTACCATTCCGCCTGCCATTAGAGGTTGGCCCGCTCGCGGGAATCGGTTTTTCCACCAGATACATTTTTTTGACTTGCCAAATAATAGTCAAGGCCTGGCCAGTTTTTGGGATCGGGATGGCAATGGCTTATACGAACCGGACGAAGGAGATTTTCCCGTCTTTAGTTTGCGCGGCTGTAGGGGCAAACCCCAGTACCCTGACCAGATCATTTTCTGGATTTATAATGATGCAGGTAATATCCACGCCGAATCCGGAGGCGACCCCATCCAAATGGAAGTGCAGGCCGAGGCTTTTGCTTATGCAACGGATGATGAGATCAATGATATGACTTTCTATCGGTATAAATTGATCAATCGAGCAGTGGAAAGTATTGATAGTACTTTTTTTGCCTGGTGGGTCGATCCTGGTTTGGGATGTGGAGAAGATGATTACATTGGTTGTGATGTCAGCCGCTCATTAGCTTATGTATACAATGAGGATGTAATAGATGGGCATCCGGCAGGATCGTGTGATTGTCCTAATGGTGCGGCAACCTATTGCGAAGAAATTCCACTCTTGGGCTATGATATCTTCAGAGGCCCATTGGACGAATATGGTTCTGAAATAGGGATGACTTCTTTTACCTATTATGTGGCAGGAGGTGGGATAGATACCCCTCCAGGGATTACTGGCCCCAGTACAGCACAAGAATATTATAATTATATGTCTGGAACTTGGAGGGATGGTACGCCTTTTACACGTGGTGGAGATGGTTATGAGGATGGTACAGCGCAAGTTCAATACGTTTTTGCCGATCCACCAAATGCGCCAGCCCCTGCTTGGTCCATGTGTAGTGCTGGTCTAGGTTCTGGCGACCGTTATACCATTCAATCTTCCGGACCTTTTCGACTGGACCCAGGTGCTGTTAATGAATTGATTGTAGGCGTGATGTGGGTGCCCGATCAAGAATATCCCTGTCCTAGCATCAGAAGATTACAACATGCCGATGATGTAGCACAAGATTTTTTTGATAAATGTTTTATACATCCTCCACCTGGCCCCGATGCCCCAGATGTAGATTGGGTGGAATTAGATCAGGAGGTTATAGCTGTTTTTACAAATGATACAATTTTTTCAAATAATGCTTTTGAAGATTACAGGGAATTTGGACTCTTTACACCACCTGGTGTTCAGGATAGTTTATTCGAATTTGAAGGTTATAAATTGTTCCAATTAAAAGAACCTATTACCTACAACATTGAATTGGATGATCCAGATAAAGCACGGTTGGTTTATCAGGCAGACAAAAAAAATGGGATTGGTTCTATTTTTAACTGGCAGCTTGTTGACAATCCAACTGGCGAAAGGTACTTTGAACCTGTACTTCAGGTAGAAGGTGCAGATGAAGGCATTCGCCATACCTTTCGGATTACCGAAGATCAATTTGCAGAAGGGGATCGTCGTTTGGTGAACCACAAGAAGTATTATTTTGTGGCGGTGGCTTATGCACATAATGAATACTTACCATTTGATCCAGAAGAATTTTTAGGACAAAAAGAACCCTATCAACAAGGAATTAGAAATATTGGCGATGGTCAAAATCGATATTATACCGTCATACCCCGACCTATTGTAGATCGTAAGCTAAACGCCAACTTTGGCGATGGTGCTATCATTACCCGAATAGATGGCATTGGCGCAGGTGGTATTTTCCTGGATATGTCAGCGGAAACGCGGGAGGTAATCGAAAAGGATATCAGGAATAATACGAACGACTTTGATGGCCAAATTACCTATCGGCCAGGAAGAGGGCCGATTGAAATTCAGGTTTTTAACCCATTAGAAGTAAAAGATGGCGAATTTGAATTGACGCTGATCGATGAAGATATGTCCAATGATCAACTGGATAACACCGTTCGTTGGCAATTGACTAGCCTGAATGATCCGACTGCACCAGTGATTTTTTCGGAGCGGACCATTGACCAACTCAATGAGCAAATTATCAAAGAATTTGGCTTTACCCTTACAGTAACCCAAAGCAAGGAATTTGGCGAACTTGGCCAAGAGGCAAATGGGGTAATTGCACCCGGTTTTGAATTGGAGTATACTGCTGGTGAAGCGGCGGTGCCTTGGTTGACTGGTATCCCTGATGGTACTATTCCTGGTATTGGCAATTTCCTGGATCAGGCTATTTTTAATTATGTGGCTAATGGCTCTGGTGAGCTAGACGAGCTATTGGACCAGGATCAGGCATTAAGCCAAATTGGGGCAGGCTACTTTGTGCCTTACATGATGGCCAACTGGCGGACTGACCCTACCAATGATATCCCTTATATTACGCCGGCTTGGTCTAGTGTAAGTGGTAGCAACATCGTCCGCAACCAGCTTGATCTGGCGGATGTAAACAATGTGGACATCGTATTTACCAAAGACAAAAGCTTGTGGACACGTTCCACCGTCATAGAAACAGCCAACCGTTATTATTATGGAGATGGCGGCCAATCTGGAGCTGGGCTTCCTGGCGGCCAACCCGCGGAAGGAGGCACCGATTATCGTTTCAGCTTTGACCTGCGCAGTGCACCAAGCGTTTCCAAATACGATACAGATGGGGATCGATTGCCCGATAAAGATGATACCGGCACTAGCGGCCTGGGTTGGTTTCCAGGCTATGCCCTTGATGTAGAAACGGGCCAGCGCCTCTATGTTTTTTTTGGTGAAAACTCCGTTTACGATTGTGCTTATCTGGAAGGGCTTGGCCTTAGCGGTGCTTGTGATTTGTTTAACGATGGCATAGGCACCGGAGGCGATATGATGTTCAATCCGAGTGATCAATTGCTGCTTTCCGGAGCAGGCTTTGCCAATGTGTTGAATTACAACCTGGGTGGCCAACATTTTGTCTATGTGACCAAGCTTCCATACGAGGAGGGGCTTGAATTATTTGAAGAGCGCCTGGCTCCTGGAGCAAGTAGTTTGACGAAAGTCAGAGCTATTAGAGAAATTACCTGGGCGGGAACTTTGATGCTAGAAAGTGGAACAAGCATGAGCGCCTATGGTGCCGGTGAAGAAGGCTTGATCCCGGACGATTTGGTGGTCAAACTACGGGGAGATAATCCTTATCAGGTAAAGGTAGGAACCGGCGATTTTAATGGCTATCCGACTTATCGCTTTAAATTGGAAGGCCTGCAAGCAGAAGAACTGACGCCGGAAGGCATAGAAACGGCTTTGGATTTGATCAAAGTAGTACCCAATCCTTATTATGCATTTTCTGAGTATGAAAACGACCAATTTTCCACTACGGTCAAAATCACGAATTTGCCTGCTCAGTGTGTGGTTACTATTTTTTCGCTTGACGGTAAGTTTATTCGCAAATTCAATCGGAATGAATCAGGGACAAAACCCCGAGGCCACAATCGTGCATTGACTCAAACCCAGATATCCCCAGATTTGGAGTGGGACCTCAAAAATGCTGCCGGTAGCCCCATAGCTAGTGGCGTTTACCTGATCCATGTGTATGCACCTGATTTTGGTGAACGAACCTTGAAGTGGTTTGGAATTAATCGGCTGGTTAATCCTTCGGGGCTGTGAGGGAAGGAGTGGGAAAGGTTGAACGGGTTGAAAAGGGTTGAAAAGGTTGAACGGGTTGAACGGGTTGAAGGGGTTGAAAAGGTTGAACGGGTGGAAAGAGTGGAAAGGGTGAACGGGCGGAAAACGTAACAATGAAACCATGAAGCAATGAAACAGTGGAAAGGGTGGAAACAGTGGAAAGGGTGAAGGCAGTAGGCAGTAGGCAATGAAACAGTGAAACAGTGAAACAGTGGAAAGAGTGGAATCGGTGAGCAGGTGAAAAAACGTAACAATGAAGCCATAAAGCCATAAAGCAATGAAACACTTGAAAAGAGTGGAATAGGGGCGCAATTATCAATTAACTATTA
>BQJT01000122.1 GCA_021604845.1 Cyclobacteriaceae bacterium | reverse complement strand
GCTACTTTAATCCGGAAAACATCTTCGTTTCCTATGCCAATCTTCAGATTAGTGAGGATTCCATAAGTTTCGGTGTAGCCAAAAGTACCGATTTCGGCATCACATGGAAGCTGGTTTGGGACGACAGGAATGTGTCCAACCATGGTAGTATTTGTGCGGCAAACCGGGAAAGTGGCTGGCTGGATCAAAGATTCGGTCCTGGGTGGGGGGAGAATCCCTTTCACATGAAAGTGGCAGATCATGACCCTGATGTTTGCTTTGCGACGGATTTTGGGCGCACCCTTAAAACGGTTGACGGGGGTAAGACCTGGCAACAGGTTTATACCAATTCAAGCGAAGCAGGTTGGCGTTCCAGAGGGCTTCAGGTTACTACTGGCTACTTATTGGCCTTTGATCCATTTAATTCGCAGCATGTTTTTATGGCTGATACCGATACCGGTCTGATGGAAAGTCGGGACGGTGGTAAAAGTTGGAACAGTGCAACCTATAAAAATGGGGTACCAAATCATTGGGTCAACTCGACCTATTGGTTGTTATTCGATCCAGAGGTAAAGAATAAAGTCTGGGCTGTTATGAGCAGGAACCACGATCTTCCAAGACCAAAAATGTGGAGAAACTCCAACATGGACGATTATGAGGGAGGCGTTCTGGTAAGTCACGATTCCGGGAAGTCCTGGGAGCCGACAAGCAGTGACATAGGAGAAACAGCGCCTACTCACATCATCATGGACTACCGAAGTGATCCTGAAAACAGAATACTGTATGTATGCGCATTTGGTAAGGGGGTATACAAGTCTCAGGATGGAGGAATCTCCTGGCGCATAAAGAATAATGGGATAGAAGGCGAAAAGCCGGCAGCCTGGAGGATTTATCAAAAGAATGACGGCGTATTATACCTGGTGGTTTTTAGAAAAAGTGATGATGGAAGTATAGGGAACGAGTTAGACGGTGCATTATACCGGTCTTCTGATGGGGCAGATTCATGGATTAAAATGAGATTGCCCGAAGGTGTCAACGGCCCCAGCAGTTTGTTGTTTGACCAAAATAATTCCAATCGAATCTATCTATCGGCATGGGGCAGGTTTGGAGATTCGGCATTTGCCCAGGATCAGGGTGGTGGAATATATTTATCAGAGGATGAGGGTTTGTCCTGGAACCCGGTGCTTACCGAAGACCAGCACATTCATGACTTGACTCTGGATGATAGGAACGGCACATTATATGCAGCCGGATTTAATTCCTCCGCCTATCGGTCAGATGATCAGGGTTACCACTGGAAACGCATCAAAGGGTACAATTTTAAATGGGGAAAGAGGGTACAGCCCGATCCGATGGATCCGGAGAAAATTTATATTATCACTTTTGGAGGAGGAGTCTGGCACGGTCCTGCAACCGGTGATGAGGACGCTCTGGAGGACATTGTAACGCCAGCGACAGCTTATAATTAGTTCACTTGAAACTTATAGGTGCTTATGATAGGTCATAAAATATATATAGTCATATCCTTTATTTACTGGCTGGGGATCCCGCTGGTTTTTGGCCAGAACACAGTGGGTACAATTATAAACACGCCTGAAGCCATGGAGGGGTATACGCTGTTTACTGTTCAAAACGAAACTTATTTAATTAACAATTGTGGTGAAGTGGTGCATCAATGGGTCAGTAATTACCATTCCGGAAAGTCGGTCTACCTGCTGGAAAATGGAAATTTGTTGAGAGCAGCCGAAATTCCAAACCCTGGAAAGATTACTATCCCTGGTATCGGTGGAAGAGTGGAACTATTCGATTGGGATAATAATTTAATTTGGGAATGCAACTATTCCACGGAGACTGCAAGCCAGAACCATGAAGTATATCCAATGCCTAACGGCAATGTTCTAATGTTGGCAGCTACCGTGCTCAAAAAAGAAGAAGCTATTCAAATGGGCCGCAATCCTGGAAATTTCGCTCCCAACAATAACCATTTTTATAATGTGCAAATTTTAGAACTTCAGCCACGAGGTAGTGGTAACGCCGATGTGGTTTGGGAATGGAATGCGAAAGATCATCTGATTCAGGATTTTGATAAAAGCAAAGACAATTATGGCAACATTGCTGAAAATCCACAGCTACTTGATATCAATTTTCTTGGAATATCTTCCCGGGGGGCCAATTGGCTGCACATAAACTCCATGCAATACAATCTTGCTTTAGATCAGATTATTATGAGTTCCCGCCATCTTCATGAAATTTATATAATTGACCATTCTACTTCCATTGCCGAAGCTGCCGGTAGTACCGGTGGGCGTTATGGAAAAGGAGGAGATATCTTGTACAGATGGGGAAATCCAATGGTATATAAACAGGGTACAGCTGATGACCAGCAGCTATTTGGGCCCCATTATCCGCATTGGATCGCTGACGGTTTAAAAGATGCAGGGAAAATTCTGATTTTTAATAACGGGTCGAACAGAAAGCCGGAATATTCCGAGATAGACATTATAGTTCCGCCTGTCACCACTCCTGGCAATTATGTTTACCAGACGAATACTGCCTATGGCCCTGTAAAGCCCGACTATATCTATACGGCACCGGTTAAAACCGAATTTTTTTCCATATTCGTATCCAGTGCACAGAGGCTTCCCAATGGCAATATGCTCATTTGTGAAGGATCACATGGCCGTTTTTTTGAAATCGACTCTTGTGAAAGGATTGTTTGGGAATATGTAAACCCGGTTGGGGCTAAGGAAATTTTGAGTCAGGGTGATGTTCCCGAAGGTTTAGGAAATATTGTATTTCGAGCAAAAAAATATACCACGGACTATACGGCATTTGCCAATAGAGACCTAACCCCAGGCCTGCCAATTGAAAAAGAACCTAACCATAGGCAGACAGATATATGTTACTAAATGAGAACCGAAGAACTAAGTATTAATTAAAGACAAATCCCATAAATCATGAAACCTTCTTACTTATTTATTGTTTTACTTCTTTCCTGTGTTTCTCTTCACGGGCAGCCAGGCAAAAGCACGGTAGATGCCCTGGTCTCCCCTAAAACAGCCACACGCGTGATTACAGTGGGTGGACCCGATGCCGATATCCAGGGATTTAACAACCAGGCCATACAATATGCCATTGAGGCGGTTTCGAAAACCGGTGGTACAGTAAAGCTTAGCCCTGGAAATTATGAGATCATTGCGCCGGTTCGTATGAAATCTAAGGTGAACCTGGTGGGATCAGGGGAACAAACCGTATTAAAAAGATCGAAAGGAGTCCAGACGAGATTTATCGTAGACGCCGATTATGGTGAATTGAAGCTTACCGTGGAAAACCCGGCAGGCTTTGAAGTTGGAATGAAAGTAGAGGTAACCGACAGACCCCAAAACTCTTGCTGGAACGTGTCCACCGCATACATTACTGACATACAAGAGAATATATTATATATTGATGATTACCTGATACGGGATTATTCTGCGGTAGAGGGTGGAAAGGTTTCTAATGCTTCATCTATTATTGAAGTAATCGAACAGGAAGATATCAGAATATCCAATTTAACAGCAGATGGGAACCGCGCAGAAAATTTTAAAGCCGATGGTTGCAATAGTGCGGGAATATTTATTCTGAAATCAAAGAAGGTAATTGTGGACGAGGTGGTGGTTAAGGACTTTAATGGGGAAGGCATTAGCTGGCAGATTACGGAGCAGGTAGAAATAAGGAATAGTGAAATAACTGGCAATGGGAACATGGGACTGCATCCCGGAACAGGTTCTCCCTATACGGTAATCGAAAATAACGAGATCCATCACAATGACGTTGACGGGTTATTCATATGCTGGCGGGTTTATCAGAGTAGTGTCAGAGGCAATAAATTCCACCATAACGGCCGATTTGGTATATGCACCGGTCATAAAGATACCGATGTGGTGTTTGAAGAAAACCACATATACAAAAATGAAAGCGATGGGGTTCATTTGCGAGTAGAGAGTGAAGCTAATGCTCCCCATAGAAATACCTTTACTCGAAACATAATTGAGAATAACGGGACCAATGGCGGTGGCTACGGGTTTTCTATCAATTCACCCGCCAAGGACCTGGTTTTGGAAGACAATATCTTTCGTGATACTGAAGGACAAACCCAACAGTCGGCGGTTTTTATTTACTCCAATGGGCTAGAGCCCGAACTGCTGAATAACAAGGTAGAAGGTAAATCTCAGGCAGCACTGCGGCATGAAAAAAAAGCTAAGAAATGACCGTTACTGATAGATTTATGTTAGATAACATTCTATTGGGGATTGCCTCAATCCAGGAGATCAATTGGTGGCTTTCCCCTGAGATTTAAGAGTTTTAGCGCATGTTCAGGAAGTGGAGTTATTTAGTTACAGTATTATTAGTTTCGGCAAACTCATGCAATACAGTATCTAATAATAATGGAACAGCCGAGCAACATCGGTCATGGGCAGTCTATCGAGGAGATGAGGGTAGCAACGCTTACTCCGCGCTGAATCAAATTAATAAAGAAAATGTACACACGCTGAAAGTAGCCTGGACTTACCGGACCGGGGAAGGTCAGGTATCAGGATCCCGCCCATCCATACAATGCAATCCGATAGTAGTCAATAATAGATTATACGCAACTTCTGCCGGCTTGAAAATCTTTGCACTTGATGCTGCCACCGGCGAACAGCTGTGGGAATTCGATCCGTCCGGTGAAAACCCGGAAGAGAAAGTAGCGGGCACTAACCGCGGAATAAGTTATTGGGAAAAAGAAGGGGACCAGCGATTGTTCTATAGTGTCAGGAACCAACTGTTGGCTATTAATGCCAACACCGGGCAACTGGTTTCGGAGTTTGGCAGCCATGGTGCAGTTGACCTCCGCGCTGACCTTGGCCGGGAATATGACGAAAACACCCAAATTGAAAACACTTCTCCGGGGGTAATCTTCCAGGATCTTATCATTATTGGATCGAGCGTGCTGGAGGCATATGGCGCAGCCCCGGGACATATCAGGGCTTATAATGTAAAAACCGGATCGCTGCAATGGATCTTTCATACCATTCCCCATCCGGGAGAATTTGGTTACGAAACCTGGCCAAAAGATTACTATCTGACCGGAGGAGGGGCTAATGCCTGGGGTGGGTTATCCATTGATCGGGACAGAGGTATGGTGTTTGCCCCAATTGGAGCGGCAACCCACGATTTTTATGGCGCAGACCGTGTTGGTGAAGGACTGTTTGCCAATTCTGTTCTGGCATTGGATGCGGCAACCGGTGCGTACAGGTGGCATTTCCAGGTATCACACCACGATGTTTGGGATTATGATCTACCTGCAGCGCCAAACCTTGTTCGGGTAAATCACAAAGGTCGAGAAATAGATGCCGTGGCCCAGTTGACCAAACAAGGGCTAATTTTTTTGCTGGACCGGGAAACGGGAGAACCATTATTTGAAGTTGAAGAGTTGCCTGTCCCTATGTCAACGGTACCGGGAGAAAGCACCTGGCCCACGCAACCATTCCCGGTTAAACCACCTCCATTGGTAAGGCACAACTTTGACTTAAGCCTGGTCACTGATATTTCGCCAGAATCAAGAGCCAATGTTCTGGAACAAATTAACGGGTTTACTCTAGGAAGTATTTATACTCCTCCTTCAATCCAGGGAACCGTTCAAATACCCGGATTTCGAGGTGGTGCAGAATGGAGCGGAGGAGCATTCGACCCAGAAACCGGAACCATCTACATAGGGGTAAATGATATGCCTAACCTGGTGCAATTAATTGAGAGCCAGCCTGTAGAGAGACCGAAGTTATCCGACTTTGGAGACCTGCAATCTTTTGGGAGCAGCGTGTACCAAGCCAATTGCGCAGCATGCCATGGTATTGATCGCAAAGGAAGTATCAACTTTCCTTCGTTAACATTGGTGAAAGACAGTATTCCATTGAGCGTTATGAGGGATTTGTTAAAAACAGGGCGTGGTATGATGCCTTCGTTCAAAACATTGCCTGAGACGGAGCGCCGGGCAGTTCTGAGCTATTTGTATGAATTAGCAGCGGACGAAGCAATGAAGATAATGCCGCTGGAAGAAAACCAGCTGGAACAAGATATTATTACGGACAGCACCCAAAGGTATAAACTAAAAGCGTACAAGCAATTACGGGACCATCTGGGTTATCCCGGGATCAAACCGCCATGGGGTAATCTATGTGCGGTTAACCTTAATACCGGAGTAATAACATGGAAGGTTCCTTTGGGCGAATATCCCGAACTTTCCGATAGGGGCATCCCACCGACCGGGACACAATTATTCGGAGGTGGAGTAGTCACTGCCGGTGGCCTGGTATTCATTGGGGCTTCTAGAGATGAAAAGTTTCGGGCTTTTGATAAAGACACCGGTGAAATTTTATGGGAGTTTCAGCTTCCGGCAGGTGGTTATGCCACACCGGCTACCTATGAAGTAGAAGGGACACAGTTTCTAATAATAGCTGCCGGTGGTGGAGGATTTCAAGGAACCAAGACCGGCGACAATTATTTAGCCTTTAAGCTACCGTAAAAGATAGATTACCTCCACTTTCCCATTCTGATTGGCACCTCCATCCATCTGCCGTTCATAAAGATGTTTCGGACGGTTGGGACTGCTGAATAATTCAGAACATTTCAATAAAATGGCTACGGTCATATTCAAAAATCGGGGCGATCAGGTTCACTTCCTTTTGCATAAAATGAACAGCCATTGCTCTTCGCCAAGTTGGTGAGCTGTTGTTTGAAGATCTGTGAACGGTATTACCGTGGTGAAAATTTACCCCTCCTTTTTCTACCGGAGCTGCCGTCATCTCTATGCTTTGGAGGTCAGCAATTTGATAATTATAAGGTTCATTTTCTGGCGCAAAATGTTTGATAACACCACCATGATTGGACCCTTTTCCATAATATAAGCAACCGTTCTCTACCCTTGCATCATCAAATGCAATCCAGGCTGTGACCGTGTTATCATCTTTATCAGGGCCAAAGTAAAAATTATCCTGATGGGATGGTTTTGGGCCACCACCCAGTGGAGGTTTAAAGAACAGCTGACTGAAAAAGGCAATGACATCTTTTCCAATAAGAACCTCTACTGAAGAAATCAATTCAGGTTTAAGTGCTAGTCTCCGGAAAAACGGACGCTGACTAACAGGGTTGTCAAGCTTTCTAACCTGGTTTGGTATGGCTGTGGTTCCATCTTGATACCACTTTTTATCTGATTCGGACATGTCCTGTAAAAATTCTTCCTGCCATTGATGGGCTTCCTTAATGGCTTGATCCATTTCACTCAATGAGAACAACTTTTCAACAGTAAGAAAACCTTCTTTCGAGTAAGTATCTAGTTGTGTTTTTGTGAGACTCATAGTTAGACCTGCTTAAAGTTTGCTTTCAACGTTCGAATGATCATGAAATTTATCTTTCACTATTTCTTATCTGAAAACCATCAACCTCTATCCAATCTACCCTGGAACAGGCATTTGAGCCACCCCCTTTCATTAGGTCGGTGAAGCCAATTTCTGCTACTTTGCTCAAATCCGGATTATCCACGAATTTTTTTTCAACCATAGTTTCTATATCTAAAGACCACCATTTGAGATCTTGTATGTTAAACTCTTTTACCCTCCAATCCATCGATAATGGGTCTGAGTCTTCGCTAACCAGCCAGCTGCCATCAGCAAGCTTAAGCACTATATGGAGCTGACGTAATCCGGATTGTTTGCTGCGCCACCGGACCTTGCCTTGCCGCGATAAGTCTACAAGTTGAGATTTGTGCTTGAAAGTCACTGCCCAGTCGCCCGTACACAGCCCGGACCAGACATAATAGGGATCATCGGCAGGTTTTTCGTGATGACTCTTTTTTATTTGGTCAGCGGAACTACCGTACAGGGAAATCAGCAGGTTTGTATTGGAAACATCATCCTGAGATACAGGAATTACTGCAGGAGTTTCTTTAAAGTCCTCCCGGAAAAATAATCCGGGCCTTTCTTGTGCTTCGGATATACAGGGGACGCTCATTATTAGAACTATCAGGTATTTCATAGAATCAAAGTTTAATAGACTGACGTACTACCGGTCAACGATTTTCTGGGCCAACTCAACCCTGGCATTATCCCATTGCTCCGCACTAAAACTCCAAACATCCAGATTTCCTATAGAATTCTCACCGAACGGCTGTTTAATAATACTATTTACAATTTCATCAACCTGTTCATTGTTTCCATCTTTTTGTGACAGAATTCTCATATACTCAAACTCCTGAACTCCGTCTCTCATGGCTTTTAATCGAATAGAGGGACAAGCAACATACACATTCGGTATAATTCCCGGGCTATATATAAGTTGTCCATTGCCATTTAATTTTTTGTAGCTAAAATCTTCATCGGAGTCCGACCCTGATTTGTAGGTGTCTTTCCATGTTTCAGGGTCATACCAGGCATTTTTCCATCCGGCACCAATTCCCCAGCTAATCCAGGAATAGGCTCGGTATTTCCAGGTGCTCCAGCTAATGGCTCTATCATTAACCAATGGTAAATCAATAAAAGTGGAGCTGCCCACCCAGCTATTTACTTTAGATTCATACAACATAGGTCCGTATAACCAATCTTCAATTCCCTGTTCCTGGTATTTTTTCATCTTGTCGATGTTGTAGTTTATGGTATGTGATGCCCAGGAGTCAATTGAATTTTGCACAATTCTCATAGCTTCTTCACTATAACCACCATCGATTCGAAAATGAGCTTCCGGGTAAAATTCGTTAAACATGTCACCGTAATAAACCATGCGGTCCCAGGCTTCAGGGAAATACGATTCATCCAGACCGTTTAAATACACCGTTAATTCGGTTTTTTGGGGATTAACCATGGAATCCAAATGACTTCGAACAGCAGCGACTGCCTGGATATATTTCCCTCTGATGGCAGGTTCGCGTTCGTTGTCAGGAGTCCCGGCGTCCGGCCAACCACGACTACCATGTTTACCGGATACATTAAAGGGTAATATAAATGTTTCTATGGGCTCCCCATATCCCGGCCCATATAAGTAGCCGTGCTTTTCAGTAAATGCTTGCCCTGTAAAGTATTTTGACATCCGTTCATCAAATGATTCCCAGGAAAATTTGAAATCCCCGGACCGGGTGTTAGCCAGTTCTGGTTTATAAGTTGGATCCATTAATGAGATCCTGTTGCGCTTAAAAAGTTGATAGATGGCAAGTTCAGATTGCGGATCCATTCCGCTTAAAAACCCTTCGTGCTGAAGACTTGCTTTTAGGTTATTTTCATTGGGGATGGCGAAATCCCAGATCTCTAAATTGATAGGTATAGTTTTTGTTTCCTGTCCCACCCTCACTGAAATATTGCTGGTATAGTTTCCTGCCGGAGCTTCATTCTCCGCGTAAGGAACATATTGATCCACCCAGATCAGTAATGACCGTTGATCATCGATTCGATTATTAAAATCAGGAAGTTCCAGAGGGTACACCCATCTTCGACCAACTTTTGAGGAATCCGCCTGAATGGATGAATATGGAATTAACGCGTCCGGATACCAACCAGTACCCAGAGAGGCCTTAGGATAACCGGTACTGGGAGATTTAACTTCAACCGCCCATTCCAGGAATAACTCAGGTTCTATTTCAAAGGAGACACTGGCATTTTGGAATTTTTCTGTGACTACCTGTATCCCCTTCAAAGATTGCTTTGTGTTGTTAGTAAGAACAAGCTGAAACGAAATGTATTCCCCTCTGGCTGCGTGTAAGTTTACCGAATTACCGTCGTAGATCCAGTTTTCCTTAAGCAGATCCTGTTTTACCAAACTGTTGGGCACAGCATCAAACCGCTGCTCAATAATGGCATTAGTTGATGGATCAAGTCTGATCGACGAGGGCAAAATACTGATCTCCCAGTCAGAATGGACCGGCTTTTGGTTCTCCGGATCATTACAACCAAAGATTAACATACCCAAGCTGAGAATAAAACAATTTTTCATAGTGTTAATAAGCATATCTAAACAGTTTTAAAGTGACCGGGAATTACCTGCAGATCAGGATATCCCGATTTCACCGAATGGTATTTTCCAGTACGATAACAGAGGGTCCAATAGCTGCCCATCGGGCACTTAACCCGGTTGTATCATTTTTAGTTTTGAAAGAAACATTCGAACCAAGTACAATATCTATATCTCCATCGGTATCCATATCGGCTGCATCCATCACCATCCACCTGCCGTTAATTGACTCCCGGAAAGTATAATCTGTAAATTCGAAACCTCCTCTATTTTCCAAATAAACAAAACCCTCTTCAGGATAACTGTAGTAATCCGGAAAAAACGAGATTGCCGCAATATCTAAATCCCCATCTAAATCGAAGTCTCTTGGGATTGCCTTATAAGCTCCATTAAGTTGGTAAAAATAGGCTTGACTAAATCTAAGATTCCCGTCATTCAAAAAGATGTAAACCCCATGGAAACTTTTCAAAATAGGAGTCTTATCAGCATTGTCACCGCAGCTATAGATAATATCTTCGAAACCATCATTATTAAAATCGGCGAGTTCAATATATTGTGATCCAAAAAGAGGTGAGAAAGTCAATAGTCTGCTTTCGGTGAAAGAATTATCCCCATTGTTTTTGTAAAAGAAGACACCTTCATCTCCCTGTGCAGCAAGTGCTATAATGTCGCGGTGGCCGTCCTGGTCAAGATCTTTAATTATAGCGGTAACAACTCCGGGCTGGTCACGCAGAACATGCTTTGAATATTTGTTGCCACCCAGGTTATTAAACCAAACCAGTTTGCCAGTAAGATTTCCGAACTCGCAAGACACAATGTCCTCTGTTCCATCATTGTTCAAGTCTCCGTAAGCCATGAAAACCGGTCTTTGCAAATCCGGGATAAGTAAATCCGTTGTATTATATCCCTGATCCCTTTCCTGTTTGAAAAGTTTTTGAAGTACCCCGCCAGGCGTGTCGTCCGGGTAGATACTTTCTCCAATGGTGGTTAAATAAACGGTGTCAGATTTTTCATAGTAGTGAATGGGAACCTTTCCAAAGGTCAGGTCATAATCCATCCTCAGCTCAGGTGTCAGAAAGGTCAATTTTTTTATGTTGCGTTTCCCATCACCGAAGACTATTCCCCGATTTTCAGGGAGTATCTTGACCATGCTGGTATTCGGGGGTTGAAGAGAGTACAAAGTTCTCTTATAGACAAAATGTTTCAATCCGACTGCAATGGGTGTGTGGCGAGTTGGCGGTAAAATCGTATCCGGAGCATTAGTAATAAAATAGTCTACAATTTTATTCCAATCTTCACTGGCTATTACCGGCGTTTCGGGGATGCCGGCCTTTTTCAAGATAGTATCACCCATGGCCAGGCCAAAAATGCTATCCGGAGCGGGATTTTCCGAATGAATACCCAACCGAAAACCCATATAAGGAAGGACGTCTTCCTTCCAGCTGGATTTTGATAAGAGTTCAGGAGCTACCAAAGCATGACAACCGCCACAGTGTATCTTAGCCAACTCACTTCCTGAAAGACCTGAAGGAGTTAAATCCAGGTTTTTATGGTCATTTAGGCTTTTATCCCCGGAACAGGACCATATTAAAAAAATAATACCAATTAGAAGAAATCTAAAGTTGGCCTGCTTTGTGGCCATTATCACCACGATCAGGTGATTTTGGATATGGTATCGCCTAGTTTTACTGCACCTGACTTTATCACTTTGGCATTGATGCCACGCAATTGCCATTCCTTCCCTTCTTTAGTGCTGATAAATTTTAAAGCATCAGTACCGAACCGTTGTGCAAATTTCTTACATCCTGTATGAGGAATGTCAGTTACCTCCAGTGTGGCATCTCCGACGGTAAATCTGGTACCGGGTGGCATATTTGATTTACTAAGGTTCAAATCAACAAACAATTGGTCGCCTGCCATTTTCCACTCGCTCCTGTCATGGGTTACCAGCCTGATTACCCGGGAGTTCATAATATTAATTTGCATTCCCGGGTGGGCATTGCCGTCTTCAGTTTGGGAACTACCCCTGGTCGCCCAGTTGTCTCCTACCAGCCCCTTTTCCACATCCAGTTGACCTTCGTCCAATTCTTTACGCTGGTTTACTTCCGGTCTGATCACAACCATTTGTACGGTACCTTCAAAAGAGGGTGAAGCTTTAACCACTTCAAAACCTCTTTCAATCGTTGAATAATCCTTGTGCTCCATATTGAGTGTGTGTTTGAGTTTTATTAGTTCGGGGTGCATTTCCATTCAATTTGAAATAAGCTCGTTTGACGAACACCAACTCGCCAACCGCCAACTCACCAACTCACCGACTCACCAACTCACCAACTCACCTACTCACCAACTCACCAACTCACCAACTCACCAAATCGCCAACTCACCAAATTCAATCACGGCACCAACAAAGTTGATCCCTTGGTTTTCCGATTTTCGAGCAATTCATGCACCAAACCCGCATCCTTTAACGGGTATTTTTGGTTTATGGTTATTTTCAAATGGCCACCTTCCAGCATTTCAAATAGTTCCTTGCTGGCTTGTTGCAAAGCTGCTTTGGTTGCTACATAATCGAATAAGCTGGGCCTGGTGGTAAACAGTGAGCCATGGGCCGCCAGGTCTTTTAGCTCAAAGTTTTTGATGGGCCCGGATGACTGGCCAAACGGCACCCACATTCCCAATCTTTTTAAGCACTTAAGTGAATAGGGATAAGTATCCTGGCCTACCGAGTCGTATACCACATCAACCCCGGCGCCTTCGGTAATTTCCATCACCCTTTCAACAAAATTTTCCTCCCGGTAGTTAATTACATGATGGTACCCATTTTCCCTGGCCAATGCAGCTTTTTCCTTGGAACCCACAGTTCCAATAACAGTTGCGCCTATATGATTTGCCCACTGGCCTGCTATAAGCCCTACGCCACCGGCACCGGCATGGAACAAGATGGTGTGCCCGGGCTTTACCTGAAATGTGCCGTGAAGCAGGTAATGTGCAGTCAGACCCTTTAGCATGCACGCGGCGGCTTTTTCATCAGACAACTCTTCGGGAAGTTTTACCAATCGGTCTGATTTCATATTTCGATGCTGGCAATAGGCGCCGAATCCTCCGGTATACACTACGCGATCACCAACATTCAGGTCATTCACCTCCGGTCCCAGCTGAACTACCTCAGCAGTAGCTTCAGCCCCTGGAATAATTGGCGGCTCCAGCGGGTAAGGGTATAACCCACTTCTAAAGTAGGTGTCAATAAAATTAACACCGATCATACGGTGCTTTAGTTGTACCTCTCCGGGTCCCGGTTCCGGAATCTCTATCTCTTCATACGAAAAACTACTCGGCGGGCCTGGCTGATGCACCAGATTTGCATTGGTTATCATTTGATTAAATTACGAATTACGAATTACGAATTACGAATTGCAAATTAGCTATTGCTATTAAATGTAATGGATTACCGGGAAATGTCAATGCCTATTGTTGATTCAAAACAGTTGATGAACTTCCTTTAACGAAGTAAGCTTGAAGTTTAGGGATTCTCCAGGTTGCATCTGGGCTAGTTTTACCAGATCTTCTCCAATCACATTGGCAATCCTGGGATAACCACCGGTGGTTTGTGCATCGGCCATCAGGATGATTAGTTGGCCGGAAGGAACAAGTTGTACTGTGCCGGGAACCACTCCTGAAGAGATAATTTCTATAGGTTCGGTATAGTTCTGTAACGGGTCTGCCAGCCGGTAACCCATGCGGTTACTTTGCGGAGTGATGGTAAAATCCTTCCGCAAAAGCTCCAGCACTAACTCAGTCTCAAACAACGAATACTCTGGACCGGCTAATATCCTTATACATCCATCATGTCCAGGCGGAGCAGGCCTGGGAAGTTTGTCAGGGTAAAGCACCTGACTGCTTTGAATGGTGATGGTTTTACCTTTTACCACCATACTGTCAGGAGTTAGATCGCTCCCAAACTGTGGTGAGGTACTACAACTATTAAGCCATGGCTCAAGCTCCCAGTTCCCGGCAATAGCCAAATATCCACGACATCCACTCGCTACTCTCCCTATCTTTAACCGGTTGGTACCCTGAAAAGGAACAGCCTCGTTCATAGATATCGGTTGCTGGTTCAGACTGCAGGGAAAATCACCGCCGGTGATGGCCAATAACCCTTCGCCAGTGAGTTGTAGCTCTGGTCCAATTATAGTAAACTCCAGAAG
>BQJT01000121.1 GCA_021604845.1 Cyclobacteriaceae bacterium | reverse complement strand
AATACATTAACTATTATTAATGCGACAACAACTATACACAAAGAATGTTTTATAGGCATCTATTCTGGTTTTAGCATCCGTGTGATAGTTGATATCAATTGTATAACCTCGCCGAGGTGATCTTATCAGTGATTGTTGCCGCTAGCTGCTGTAAGTCGATGCCTAAGTTTTCCCGGTTGGTTTCCACAACATTTAGTTTCAGGTCGTCAGGAAGTTGTTCGTAACCCAGGTAGGCTCCCAGAATTGCGCCAGCTACCGCGCCACTGGTGTCATTGTCTCGCCCGTAGTTAACGATAAACTCCATGCTTTCCCGGAAATCGAAATCACTGAATAAAATGGAGGTAAGGGTAACCAACAGTATTTCCTGCGCATGAGCTGGAGATATCTGATTTCTTTGATCCAGCATTTCAAAGGCAGTCTGAATTTGACAGGACTTCACTGAATCTTTTGCCCATTGATATACCGGCTTTACGTCATTGCATTGCTTTAATTTTTTCGCTGATTGTGCAATATACTCGGCGGTGCGAAGTGTTTTGAATGCCTCCCGTCCAAAAATCCTGCTTCGGAAATAATTATGGGGATCTATTGTCCTAAATACTTCAAGAATTGAAACCGGGGTTGCATCTCCCAACATTGCCGCTGCTACCATGGCAGCAGTAAGCCCGGTTATATCCCTGGCATAACCCTGGTCAAAGATGCCCAGTCTGTGTGCTGCATTATAGGCCTGGTACGGGTTTCCGGGATAAGGAAGACCAATTATTGGGGCATACAGCATGCCGGCGCAAAGCAAATCACCTCCATAGAATCGATGCAGCGAAGTAGTATACCCTTCAAGGTCTTTGGCTGCAAAAGGCTCAGCCACCATGGCCCATTCTTGTAACCAGTTTAGCCGTCGAACTTTATATTCAATATCCACCGGGTCATTGGGCGATATATTCCTTAATTGGTTCACTTCATCCCTGTAGGCATTTAGTATATGGTTAGCGAATGAATACGGGTCAGGTCCGGATGGTTGGTAAAAATTATTGATATTATCTGCCAGGTAATTACCAACCAATGATTTCCATCTGGTGTCGTCTGTGGTGGTACCTGTTGGTAAATGAAAGTCCCATATGCCCTCAGGTGAGGGGTCGATTGCACTTGGTTCCAGGGCTTCTACAGATCCATACGAACTCTGTCGATCTTCTCTGGTCCACATTTCCGTAGGAGCTCCCATAGCATCCCCAATTGCCGAACCCACCAATGAACCGAGGACCTTGTCATACAAAACTTCTTTCGCTGGAATATTAAGTTGATAGCTTAGCGTGTCGCTGGATACCTGCAGTACCGACGCTTCAGATGCTCCGGGACCGTTCATTTGGCAGCCCCACAACCAGGCCAGTAGGTTAATGGCTAGTATGATGTTCCTCATAGCCAGATAATGTATCGATTTTTCCCGTCTTTATCCAATGCGACGCCTGTTTGACCAGGTGGCTCTTTTCTTTCACGGAACAATCGATAGGAAGTTGGGCTAAGCCTAACAGCCTACGGAGAATTTCCGTTCCGGTAAATCCAGCGAAACGCGCCATGTCAAAATGCTTAGATCTGTTAAATCTGGAAATAGCGTCTTGTATCAAATCTAATGGTGTACCTGATAAAAAAAGATGTGCGGTGAATACCGCAATGTCCCATTCCTCAGGCCCCAGGAAGGAAAATTCCGGGTCAATAACTTTGAGACTTTCATTGCTTTTTAACAAGCTGCCAGGGTAGTAATCTCCATGCAGCAAGCAGGAACCTGTTGACAGGTAGTTACTTCCCAAATCATCAATACGCCTGACCAGCGGTTTATCCTGAATAAGACTGGCTGCCAGGGCTGCAAGTCCCGGTTGGACCTGATCCAGGTTAAACGAATTATTCCTGAATGGGAGATAAAATATATGCTGGTGATTTAACCTTCTAAGCTCAAGATTGTCGGGGTAATCAACCGGTGGGGGCAGTTCTTTAAGATTATTGAGGTAATTAATGGCTTTATGGATATATGTTTGTGAGAAATGCTCATGCTGTTTATAAACGAAGTTAAAATCCGAGGCATGGCCCAGGTCATCCATGATCAGCACCTTATTCACATTGTCAAAGCCTTTGATGGCAGGGGAGCAGCAGGCGAATTCAGGGTGTTGGTTAATATATTTGAAGTACTCGCTTTCCACCAGGATTCGTTCCACGGGGGCATCCAAATGGGGATACTTTTCTACCCAGGGCCGTGCTTGTTTGAGAATGAATGAATCCCCCCGGGACGGAATTACTCTTAGCACCAGGTTCATATTTCCTTCTCCAGGTATTTCAATTCGTTTAATACCCACGTCCGAAGGAATCCACCCTTGATTGATCAGATACGGATGCAGAACAGCGATCTCGGCTTTTAGATATATTGCTTTTTCCGCGTCTGGTAGTTTTTTTGAATTGTTACTTTCCATTTTCTCCGATCACCTAATATTAATTTCAAACGCTGGTATCCTGTTTGGAATTTTCAACAACAACCTCGACTGGTCGTATTCCAGAATCAACGTAAGCAGCGGTCATATTCCCGGTGTATAAGTGAAAATTGCCCCATTGTCCCCCACAATCCACCCTCTGGTAGTTGAAGCCATGAAAATTGCGTTGAGGTTATCAAAAGTGTCTATGCTTTCCCTTTCCCAGGCTTGACCACCATCGGTGGTTTTAAAAATATTTCCTTCATCTCCTATTACCCAACCAGTTGAGCTATTAATAAAATGTATGTCCTTCCATTCAACTGCCTCTGAAGCGTTGGTAGCTGAAGCGTCCGACCACACCACCAGGTTACCTTCGTCCAGATGTCTTCTGAAGATGGTGTTTCTTCCGCCGCATGCCCACCCGTTTGTTGTATCGGTAAAGTGCACCGCGTTAAGATTTCGCACGGTACCAAGGTCTTCTGCGCTGAAATTAATTCCATCACTGGTTTTATAAAGTGATCCGTTATCACCCACTGTCCAACCTTTTTGGGCGGTAGTAAAATGAATATCATACAGGTTCATGCCAAGCTCACCGATGGTGTTCCAGGTGGTTCCACCGTCGGTTGTGGCAGCAATCCGACCATTTGCTCCGGTAACCCAGCCAGATTGGTCATCTAAAAAGAAAACAGAGTATAAGGGATTGTTGTAGGTTTCCTGTAATGCAGGATAGGCGCCTCCTTGTTCCGTAATGAAAACGCTTCCGCTTTGATCGTCTTCAATAGCGCCGGCCATCCATCCTTTTTGCTCACTTACAAAAAATATACTGTTTATTAAATCCGGTGGTGCTGAAGATTCAATCGGAGCCCTACTCCAGGTAACGCCGCCGTCTGCGGTGCTAAGCACCAGCTCTTTGCCAACAACCCATCCAAAACTATTGCCTACAAAGTGAACATCGTTAAGATTTTCTAAAGTGAAGCTTTGTTGAGTGGACCAGTCGTGACCTGGCGGAGTAGGAGGGACCGGAGCGTTACCGTCTGATTCACAACTGAATAATCCAGCTAATACAAATGAAAAACTCAACGCTGTGAGGTGTTTAAGATTGTAAAGGAGGTTTGCACTCATAGTTTTAATTTATAGAACCGTCATTTGCATTAAAATGTTCAACTAAAAAATTATGCAGGCAGGAAAATTATGCAATTAACAGGAAGGTACCTGAAGGGTCAATACGCAATTTTTATTAATTTGCATTTTCCTTTTTATTTACCTTATCAATTTATGAACTGACAGATCTATGACAACTCCATCTGAAAAACTATTAAAGCAATACGGTTTAACCAAGCCGGTGAAAAATGATCCGGATACCTCCAGCAGCGACAGACGCGGCTTTATAAAGAAGGCAGGGGCCAGTGGTTTAATGCTTGGTGCCTTTATGTTCAGCCCAATGGAAGAAACGTTGGCACATGCCACTTCCAGGGTCAATCGCAATGGAGCACCTTCTGATCTTAAAATTACGGATATGCGTTATGCGGTAGTAATGAACGGTCATGGCCGTTGTCCGGTAATTCGTATCGATACCAATCAGGGCATCTATGGGTTGGGAGAAGTCCGGGATGGAGCTTCCTGGCGTTATGCACTGTTTCTAAAAAGCCGGATTTTGGGCATGAACCCCTGTAATGTTGAGTTGATTTTCAAAAGGATCAAACAGTTCGGATTTCATGGTCGTCAGGGTGGAGGAGTCTGTGCCGTTGAAATGGCATTATGGGATCTGGCAGGTAAAGCCTACAACGTACCGGCCTACCAGTTATTGGGAGGAAAATATCGAGATCAGGTAAGACTTTACGCCGATACATCTATGGGTAGGGATGAATCAGAATTTATTGCTAAGGTAAATAAGAGAATGGATGAAGAAGGTTTCACTTTTCTTAAAATGGATTTCGGAATTGAGCTATTGAAAGGTATACCAGGGACCACTGTAAATGATAATTTCTGGGATATTGGACGTCAATGGACCAATGATCCCATGACCTATGGTGCTACTGAACATCAATTTACTCAAGTACAGATAACGGACAAGGGTCTGGATATTCTAATGGAAAGAATTGCTAAAGTACGGGAAAAGATTGGTTACAACGTACCGCTGGCCTCAGACCATTACGGACATTTTGATCACAACAATGCCATCCGTCTGGGCAAGGCAGTAGAACCCTATCGATTGGCCTGGTTGGAAGACCTGATACCATGGAGGTTTACTGAGCATTGGAAACAGATCAGTCTGGCCATTGAAACACCAACCACCACCGGAGAAGATATATATCTTAAAGAAGAGTTTGCCAAGTTAGTTGATGAGCAGGCGGTTGATATTGTGCACCCCGACCTGGCCACATCCGGAGGACTATTGGAAACCAAGAAGATTGGAGATTATGCTGAAGAAAACGGAATCGCTATGGCTATGCACTTTGCAGGCACCCCGGTTTCCTTTATGGCTAATGTTCATTGTGCCGCGGCAACACAAAACTTTATGGCCCTGGAGCACCATTCTGTAGACCTTGATTACTGGGAAGACCTGGTTAAGACCGATCACACGCTGATTGAAAAAGGTTTTGCAAATGTGCCGGATAGTCCCGGGCTGGGTATTGAATTAAATGATGAGGTAGTTAAAGAACACCTTGATTCAGAAAACGACCAATACTTTAAACCAACACCGGAATGGGATGTAGACCGGTCGTGGGACAGGCTTTGGAGCTAAGCTTTATTTGGCAGTAACGGGTTATGGGTTATAAGTTATGTTAGGGTGAGTCTCAGTACTCTAACCTCTAACCTCTAATTCATAACCTATACCTATAACCTACTACCTATATTTGTCTACCGGAGGAGTTGGTGAGATATTTATCTTCCATTAAATTAATCAGTATTAATACAATAATTTCCTGCAGTTAATCAATAACCGGAAGGTGGTTGATCTTATAGAATTGCAAGGGGCCATTGTTGGTGCCAAACAGAATAAAATCCGACTTATCATAAGACATTGCACCAATCTTTTTTACATCATGGGGAATTAAAAGACCACTTTCCATTGCAGAAAGCGGTTTAAAGTTGTTTGCCCCGTCACCCAGCAGCACCATACCAACACCAGCATCATTTCGGGGTGTTTCAACTTCCGATGAAAACAGGTTACCTGCCAATACCAGGTCTTTGTAACCGTCGCGATCAACATCCAGTACCAGGATATCATTTATTGACGATATCTGCGCCTCGTTTGGTAAAGCCTTACTGGTAAAGACACCTTTGCCGTTGTTTTCAAGAACTGCGCTGGCAAAGGTTTTGGCGGCGTAATGGAGTGCCGGGTTTAATTTATCCAGTCCATAAACATCCAGCAAATTGGCGGATGCGAATTGGGTATATGTGGGGAACACTGACTTAATTTCAGGGACTTGTTGAGCGGAACAAGCGCGACCTCTTAACGGATATCTGTCTCCAAAATTATAGTAGCTCAACACGATATCCTTTTGGCCGTTCTCATCAAAGTCGTTGTAAAATACCTCAAAAGGTTCCTGAGAAGTAGCTTGATATTTATAATTTAATCCCAGGTTACCGACTATAAGATCGTCATCTCCGTCATTATCAAGATCGGCTGCTTCAATGCTGTAATACCAGCCTTCAGAGCCTCTGACACCGAACTTCCTGGTTTCATCGGTAAATTGCTCCCCATTATAACGAATAAAGGTTATGGGCATCCATTCACCTGCCACTACCAGATCGGTTAGTCCATCTCCATCAAAATCTGTCCATACCGCATCGGTTACCATGCCCAGATCAACCAGGTCTTTTGCTATGCTCCTGGTTACATCCGTAAATTTGCCTTTCCGATTTTCTAAAATTCTGCTGGTAGCAGGTGATGGGTATGACCAGGGGACATGCCTGCCACCCACAAACAGATCAAGATCACCATCACCGTCGAAATCGAATGGCCGAACACATGATCCACTTTCAGTAAATTCAGGTACGGATCCTGCTTTGAACAACCCATTTCCATCATTCAGGTACAGGCGGTCCTGGTATAATTTATACTGGGGCTGCCATTCGTTGCCGCCACTGACTACATATAAATCCAAATCTCCATCGCCTTCCACATCGAAAAATGCCGCATCCAGATCTTCAAATGTTTTGTCTCTATCAAATTCCTCGGAAGTTTGGATCATAAACTCGCCAGGTTTAATCTGAATTGCTAGTTTTCCCTGGTACCCAGCAGCCCCACCCAGATAGAAATCGTCATATCCGTCACCGTTTACATCGGCAATCGCCAGCGCCGGCCCGAATTGAGACATTTTATGAGGCAGTAACACCTGCTTATCAAAATCGTCGAACCTGTTCTCCTGATGATTTAGTTCAACCGGATTGATGTTAGTTAATAAGGTTGATTTGTGTACTTCATGATGGAGCTGATCCTCGGATAGACTGTGATCAATTACCAGCAATTGGTTAGCTGCAACTTTATGCATCCTTGAAACTTTGCCATCGGGCCAGGTGACCAGCACTTCATCCACAATTTTCTGATTGCCAATACCGAAATGAGCAATATTCTCACTGGTTGAGTACATACCCCGTACACTAGTCAACTCATAAAATTGATCAGCATTGTTGCTGGTTATTTTGATTCTGGCGCCAAATACAGCCCGATGATGTACGGTATCGGTTAGTTTAACCCGGAAGAAGTTCTTTTGGGTATCGGTTTCCAGGTTATTACGGTAAATGAAGGCCCGCTCATTGACATTGCTAACCACCAAATCCAGGTCACCATCATTGTCCAGGTCGGCATATGCAGATCCGTGTGAAAAGGTTGGCTGGTCAAGCCCCCAGTCTGTGGCTGTCTTTGTGAAGGTTAAATCACCATTATTTCGGTATGCATAGTTGGGTAATTTCTGAGAAGGCACAATGGTGAGTGCCTGTTCCAGGTCAAGGATGTCCCATATACTGATAGTTCCGGCATTAGGGTTTTTTAGCACCCAGTCGTTTGCTACTTCTTCTATATGAGCTGAAAACTTCTTATCGGCATCAGTATTTCTTATGTCCCGTAAGAGGCCGTTGGTAATGTGTATATCCTTAAAACCGTCGTTGTCGAAATCAGCTATTAAATTTGACCAGCTCCAGTCGGTACTGGGTACTCCGGCAAGTTGAGCGATGTCACTGAACCGGGGAGTATCCCCCACGGTGCCTTGATTCAGTTGAAGTGTATTAAACATATATTGATAATGCCCGCCGTCATCAACCACTTTCCAAAAATCATTGGGATTCATTCCACTCATATTGGCTTTTAGCCGGAAATTATCCTCGGCTACCATGTCCACCACCATAACGTCCAGCCAGCCATCGTTGTTAATGTCTGATCCCTCAACTCCCATGCTAAAATAAGAGGTGTGATTCATCGCACTTTCCAACTTGTTGGTAAAAGTGCCATCGCCATTGTTGATGTAAAAGAAATCCGGGGCATCAAAATCATTGGCAACATACAGATCCGTCCAACCGTCATTGTTCAGATCGGATGCGGTTACACTGTTGGGATAACCTGGAGTGCCTACGCCTGCCTGACTGGTGACATCACTGAAGGAGTTATCTCCATTATTGTGGTATAACCTTGGCGCGTAGTCTGGCCCTGGCTTAATCCCATACAATTCTGAAAAATTACCCGGGTTTGGTGGCTGATTTAACAAGAATAGATCCAGGTACCCATCTTTGTTATAGTCCAGGAATGTAGCGTGGCGGGTTCTGCGGTCATCTGCCACACCCCAGGATTCTGCGCTTTCAGTAAAAGTGGGAAATTCGCCTTTTTCTACCTTCCCGTTGTTAAGATATAGCTGGTTTTTGCGCAGCTCCGGATTGTTGTCGTACAATTCCCTGCAGACATAAATATCCAGCCAGCCATCATTATTTACATCTGCCACCAGTACCCCCGAAGACCAGCCTCCATTATCCACAATGTTTGACTGATCGGTGACATCCTGGAATTTTAGATTACCAAGATTCTGATAAAGTCTGTCCGGTTCGAGGTTTCCGGCAAAGAAAAGATCTGGTAATCCATCGTTGTTAAAATCCCCAATTCCTACTCCGGCACCTCCATAATAATTTGAATAAATCAGAATATTATGATCCTTAGTATCTATCAGGGTGTTTTCAAAATCAACCCCGGAGGTATTGGCGTCCAATAGAGTGAACAATGCCTGTTGCTGCCCACTCAGTAATCCGGTTTGCATTATCCACAGCACAGACAGTAGCAGTAATTTAAACTGATATTGCACTAATTGCTTCATTGGGGTGAATTCATACTAATACAAATCTGCTTAAATTTTTGCACAAAAACATCGCCAATCAGTTCCTTTTGAATTGGAGTATGGTGTCATTATTTCTGGCAACTAATAGTTTCTTACCTGATTGCGTATCAAATACTTTGGCATCCCGCACTTCTCCGGGTACGAAAATACCGGCACTTTTAGGTTCAAGGTATTCAAAACTCCCGTTTCCGGAACCTTTTAAGAATACTCCACGACTGGCATCACAGCGTCCTACCTGTGGTTTTAGAGCATAAAAGTTCCCACCCATCCATATATCCTGATGACCATCATCATCAAGATCTTCCACCACAATACCATATACAGGGGAGACCTGGGCTTCGATTGGCAATGCACTTAATTTATAAGATCCGTCTCCATTGTTCCATAGTACTGAAGACTCCAAGCGCTCACTGCTATAAGCGATTGATCGGTCTCTAATCTCCTGGTGGAACAGTGAATCGTAGGTTTTGTAAGCGTAATCCTCATATTTAAGGATACTTTTTCTGAGGCCTGGAAGCTGACCGGTGAGGTCCATTTTGCTGGCAAATGGATACGCTGTCTGGTCTCCTGGCGGGTACCAGTTCAGAATAAACTCACTTTTACCGTTTTGATCAAAGTCATTTACAAACATGGTAAGCGGTTTTTCCGGAGAGGCCTTGAACTTGGTATTCAAACCCCAGTTGCCCAGCACTAAATCCATGTCACCATCATCGTCCAAATCGGCCTGTTCCACGCGGGTCCACCAACCACTGCTGCTGGGGATTACCGTTGAATGCTGCAACTTTCCGTTATCATTTAAGAAAACATTGACTGCCATCCAGTCGCCGACAATAACCAGATCGGGGTCGCTATCACCATTCAGGTCCGTCCAAACTGCATCGGTGACCATTCCAATATTTCCGATAGATTCAGGCGCCTTATCGATAAAGGTGCCATTAACATTTCTTAACAGGTAACTTCTGGGGGGTAACCCGTAATTTCCAGGAACCGACCTGGCTCCCAAAAAAACATCAACCGCTCCGTCCTGGTCGTAATCCTGGGGTTCCAGGGTAGAAAAATTCCCAATCACCTGCGGCAAGCTTTGCTGGTCACTGGTGAAATTGCCCTTCCCATCGTTTTTATATAAGCGAAGTTGAAAAAACTTGCGGTCTTTTTCGATTTCATTTCCCCCAGATCCTATCATTAAATCCATGTCTCCGTCACCGTCCTGATCAAACAGGGCGCCACAGGTGCTTTCAAACTCACTGTCCCGGCTTAAGGCGGAGCTACTTTTTAAAGTGAAATTTCCGGAAGCAGTTTGCAGAAAAAGTTTATCGGGGTCTCCGGATGCACCAAGCAATACAAAATCCTCTTTTTGGTCATTGTTGACATCCCCTGAAATTAACCTGGGTCCTTCAGTGGAAAGCATCTGGCTTAGCAGGATTTCCCGGTCAAAATCGTTATACCTGTTTTCTGTATGCTTTGCAGTGGATGGCAATGATGTTTGCTGGTATAAAGGCTTGGGTGACTTTGGATTAGCATCCAGAGTAGTAGTTGCATCTTTATAGCGTAAAATAATTGTCTGGTCCGCGGTTACATTTTGTAATATCTCAGTTTGCCGGTCGGGCCATACCACCTGTAATTCATCAATATTATTTATTTCACCCAGTCCAAACAACAATGTTGGTTCCGTGCTGCTTTGAAATCCACGGTTATTATAGTTCTCCAGCACCAGGGTGTTGCTGCCGGATTTAAGCGTTACTCTTGCACCGATCCCAAACGGATTACTGGCATAGCCGTCAAAAACTATCTTTAGATAATGGTTTTGAGTATGAACATTGGACTCATTTCGGTAAATAAAGCAGTCCTGGTTAATATTGTTAACCACCAGATCTAAATCGCCGTCATTGTCCAAATCACCATAGACGGAGCCATTACTAAATGATGGTTGTCCAAGTCCAAGCAGGTCAGCACGATCTTTAAAGATCAGTGTTCCGAAGTCCTGGAAAGCGTAGTTCACAAGTGGATTACTGGGCATTAACTCCACAAAGTCGCGTTGATCGAACTTGCCGCGTTCATCAACTATTTTCTTCTTGTTTTCTCCATCTGCGATAAAATCCCTGAAGTCCATAGACATCAGATCACGGGCAATCCCATTGCTGACAAATATATCCTTGAAGCCGTCATTTTCGAAATCGAATATTAGGGCGCCCCAGCTCCAATCGGTAGCTGCCACGCCGGCCAGCATGGCTACTTCCTGAAAGTCTGCAGAACCATCATTAAGATGCAAACAATTCTGAGCCATCTGATAGTGAAAATTCGCCCGATACTTCAAATCCTCCAGATGGTAAGGATCGAAAGCGGTAGAAGTTTTCAGCCGGTAATTGTCAGCAGGCAGCATATCTGTGGTAAAGATTTCAGGAGTTCCGTCGTTGTTAATGTCTGCGATGTCTGAGCCCATGCTGGATATTGAACAGTAGTTAATTCGTGTGATCAGTTCTTCAGAAAATGTTCCATTCGGTTGGTTCAGATAAAGGTAGTCCCGCTCCCAAAAGTCGTTGCTGATGTAGATATCCGGAAGTTGATCTCCATTCAGATCGCTTATGGACACTCCCAGTCCAAACCCAATATCGCTGCTGTAGATGCCTGCGTCTTTGGTAACATCAATAAAAACCCCATTATCATTGCGCATAAGTTTGTCGCCACCCGGATCATTGGCTTCCTCTCTTACTTTTCTGTAGAGTTCAATCTTACTGGGATCCCGGAAGCTATTATTGAGGATATAACAGTCCAGGTCACCGTCAAGATCATAGTCGAAGAATGCAGCATGAGTGGAGTATCCGGAATTGCCGAGGTTGTAATCGGCGGCTTTCTCGGTAAATGTCAAATCACCGTTATTAATGAATAGCTCATTTTCCTTTTCACCACCTTCAAGATCTCCTGAATTACAAACATAAATATCCAGTAACCCGTCACCATTTATATCAGTCATGGTTACACCGGTACTCCAGGTCTTGGTGCCTTTCACCCCGGATGATTCGGTAATATCTGTGAAAGACATACCCCCTTGATTTAAATAGAGTTTGTTGGAACCCTGGTTGGAAGTAAAATAAAGGTCAGGGAGTGAGTCGTTGTTTATATCACCTATTGCCACTCCACCACCATTATAAAAATTACGGTAACTAATGCCATTGAAAAATTCCCCATCAACCACAGTATTTCTGAAATTAACCCCGGTAGTTTCAGGGTCAAGTAGTTGAAAAATAGTGGATTGTACAGCATCCGTGGCACTGATGGATTTTTCCTGATTGCTGCATCCGATGATGCATAGGAAAAGAAGGTAAAAAAAGACAGGGACTAAAATTTTCATCCGGTTGGTGGTTTTACAATCCTCAATTTTACGATTTTTTAGAAAATATTGGAATGCTCTACATCACCATCTTGATATATAGTTTATCAGTTTCTGCCTGAAAAAAGTATGAATATTGTATAATTATTTTATAAATGATCGGCATATGGCCATATTAATGTAGAATTTGCCCATTAACGAATAAACACGAAGCACAGTCAGATGAAGTATACCCTGGAAGTTATTGCTGATTCTGTAGCTTCAGCTATTGTAGCAGAAGAAGGCGGTGCGGATCGAATTGAACTGTTGGCTAACTTTCAGGAGGGAGGAGTAACTCCCAGCTACGGACTTATTGCCGAGGCCCGGAAGCATATTTCTATTGACATACATCTGATGATAAGGCCGAGGGGTGGTGATTTTTGTTATTCTGATTACGAGTTTCAGGTAATGGAAACGGATATCAAGGAGGCCAAAAAGCTAGCAGTAAATGGTGTGGTATTTGGTATTTTGAATGCCGACAAAACCGTGGACGTAACCCGCAACAGCAGGCTGGTTAATCTGGCAAAGCCATTGAAGGTAACTTTCCATCGAGCATTTGATGAAACTCCTGACCCGTTTGAAGCCCTGGCTGATGTTATTAATATCGGCGCAGATCATCTTTTAACCTCAGGTCAGGAAGTTGAGGCGCTCAAGGGTGCATCGCTGATTAGTGAACTGGTTACCCTTGGAAAAGACAAGATTAGCATAATGCCCGGGGCAGGTGTATGTTCTGGCAATTTGATTCAATTAGTGCAAAAAACAGGTGCTTTGGAGTATCACAGTTCTGCAAAGCCACTGGCAATGCGCACCGGGTCAATCGGCAACACTACCGGTCAGCATTCTTTTCAGCCTGACATGCAGGAGGTACATGACATGAAATTGATCCTAACCAATTATAAGCACGGTTAGTCACCGGATTCTGGACTTTCTCCTAAGTGGACCATTGAACAATACATTTACGTACGCATATGTGGCAAAATAGTAGTTACCCACAGGAAATTCCCACTAAAATCGCACTATGGATTCAAACCGGAATGGATACGTGTTAAATATTTTCATATATTTCTAAGAAATAATATCCTTTTCAAATGGGATCAGAAAACGAAAAGAATGTTTGGAAAGCACTATTTAATTGGTTCGACCAGCTTTTCCTGTCATTTGAAGAATTCCTGCATCGTTTCTTTAATGCGCCGTTCAGATGGTTTCTCGCTAAAGTGGATCCCTGGAGTTATCGAATAGAGGGCACCTTATTTAAAAAAATTCTTCAAATTTCCATTTATCCGGTTTTCATGGTACTCACGTTCGTAATAGGATTTGAGTTGGTCAAGAATGGGTACACGGTTCGCACTTTTTTTGGGACCATTCTGATGTTCATGATGTATGGACTTATTTTTGCCCCACTGGAGCATCTCATCCCATTTAGCAGACGGTGGCTGGATGACCGGGAAGCAACCGTGGATATGATGTTGTTCTTTGGAGGTAAGTTCTGGGGTGACTACATCAATCGACCCTTACGGCTGGCCACCATTTCCCTGGTAGTTCAGGAGATATCTCCAGCCATTGGACAATCCATATGGCCTGTCGGATTAAATCCGGTAATACAAGTACTTCTGTTGCTTTCAATCAATGACTTTTTCCGGTATTGGTACCATCGGTGGATGCATGAATCGGAGTTTATGTGGAGATGGCATTCCGTACACCATTCATCAGAACGACTTTACTGGTTCAACGGAACCCGTTCACATCCCTTAGAAGGATTAGTATCCAGTTTATTATGGGGGATTCCGTTGGCATTCGTTCAGGCACCGGTGGAGATCGTATTTGTGACGGGTTTGTTGGGGCGCACCATAGGTCGATTCCAGCATACGAATATGGATGTAATTCTGGGTCCTTTTGATTATATATTTTCTACCCCGAAAAACCATCGGTATCATCATTCGAAGAAAATCGAGGAGGGTAATTCAAATTATGGTGGGGATGTAATTTTCTGGGATATCCTGTTCGGAACATTCCATCTGCCCAAGGGGCAAACTCCCGGAGACGATATTGGTATCAATGGTATGCCCAACTATCCTAAGACTTTTATAGGGTTGATGATGGCCCCATTTACCTATGGTAAAATAAAGAAAGAT
>BQJT01000120.1 GCA_021604845.1 Cyclobacteriaceae bacterium | reverse complement strand
CCTGTTTTTGTTTTTGAGGATGCACGGGGAGCCAGGGATTTTGTAAAATGGGTCAAGGAACATCAGGAAAAAATTGCTGTTGAAGCGGAAGCCACCACTTCTATTGGCAAACTATTGTATATAGATGAATACATGGCCAACAAATTCGCCTATTTACGGTTTAATTTTTTTACGGGTGATGCAGCCGGTCAAAATATGGTGGGACGGGCAACTTTTGCTGCCTGCAGCTGGATACTTGATAACTACAAAGAAAATAAGATTCATCATTTTTATCTTGAATCAAACCTGGCTACCGACAAAAAAGCCAGTCAGGTAAACATAATGCATACCCGTGGTAAAAGAGTCACCGCCGAAGCGATACTTAAAAGGAATGTATTAATTCAAAATATGAGAGTGGAACCTGAAAGCCTGGTCTATCATGGGCAGGTTTCGAATGTTGGTACAATTTTATCCGGAGCCAATAACAATGGCGCTCACTCCGCTAATGCAATTACCGCCATTTATATAGCTACCGGCCAGGATGTTGCAAACGTATCAGAATCATCTGCTGGTATTATGTACACCGAGCTAACCAAAAAGGGGGACCTGTATATTTCAATTACTATCCCATCTCTGATTGTGGCTACCTATGGTGGAGGGGTTGGGCTTGCTACACAAAGAGAATGCCTTGAACTTATGGGATGTTACGGCAAAGGTAAAGTGCTGAAATTTGCAGAAATCGTTGCCGGTGCTGTCCTTGCCGGTGAAATTTCACTAGCTGCCGCTATTTCCAGTTCGGACTGGGTTTCAAGTCACGAACAATATGGTCGTAATAGGTAAACCGTGCGGATAGTTAAAGGAATTTTGATTGTCATTTTAATTCTGACTTTTACGTTAGCTGTTGCTGGTTACCTTTTTTTGAATTCTGACCAGCCACAGTACACCGGGGAAGTTTATTTGGATGGATTGAACAGCACAGTAGAAGTTTACTTTGATGACTTTGGTATACCCCATATTTATGCAGATAGTGAAAAGGACGCCTATTTTGGATTAGGTTATGTGCATGCTCAGGACAGGCTCTTTCAGATGGAGCTGCTACGGCGGGTTGGGGCAGGAAAATTAGCGGAGATCTTTGGGCCTGAGCTAGAAGATACCGACAAGTTCCTGAGAACCATCGGTATTGATGAAGTTGCCAAATGGTCTTCATCCACTTATTTAGTGGATGATAAACAACCCTTTCAACAAGCTGCTTTCTCTTATCTGAATGGGATTAATGCCTTCCTGCATAATGGCCCTACGCCAATAGAATTCACTCTGCTTGGTATTCCAAAAGAAGAGTTTAAACCGGTGGACATATACCGGATTCTTGGATACATGGGTTTTAATTTTAATACGGCGGTCCGCACCGATCCTTTATTAACCGCTATTAAGGCGAAACTTGGGCCGGATTATTTGAAAGATTTGGTGCTTAATACGGTTAAGAGTAATACCACAATCCCAACATATCCCAGCGACACCTCCCTGGTAAACGAAATAACCGGACAGGCACTGAGTGTTCTGGAACGTTTACCGGTAGCTCCATGGATGGGTAGTAATTCCTGGGTGATAGGTCCGGAGAAAAGCGCCCAGGGGTATCCTCTACTGGCTAATGACACTCATATCGGGTTTAGTCAACCGGCGGTTTGGTATGAAGCCCATTTAAATTATCCCGGGCTAAATTTCTATGGTTACTACCTTGCTGGGTTTCCTTTCGGGTTGATTGGACGTAATGAATTCAGCTCCTGGGGAATTACCATATTCCCCAATGATGATATGGATTTCTACCGGGAAAAAGTCAATCCGCAGAACCCGGATCAGGTGTGGAACAAAGACCACTGGGAAAATTTGACTATCCGTAAAGAGTCAATCACCATAAAAGGAGCCAACCAGCAGGAATTTGAAGTACGCACTTCCAGACACGGGCCCATTATCAATGAGGTAAATCAACTAGTAGATTCTATCGAAAGTCAACCGGTGAGCTTCTTCTGGAGCTACATGAAATTCCCATGCAAAGCACTGCAAGCCGCTTACGGGATTGGGCGCAGCAACAGCATGGCAGAGTTCAAGTCGGCGGTTGGCTTACTTGAAGCGCCGGGCATCAATTTCACCTACGCCGATACAACAGGTAACATCGGGTGGTGGGCAGCAGCACGACTGCTAAAAAGGCCCGAACATGTGGAACCCAAGTTGATCCTTGATGGATCAACCGGTCTGGACGATCCGCTGGGCTGGTATCCTTTTTCCGCAAACCCGAAATCTGAAAACCCGCCGCAAGGATTTGTGTACTCAGCGAACAATCAGCCCGATAGTACTAATGGGGTATTACATCCTGGTTATTATTATCCCGGATTGAGAGGGCAACGTATTATTGAGTTACTGGAGCAAAAAGATAATTGGGAGGTAGCTGATTTTAAAAAGATGATGTTGGACGATCAAAGTCCGCAGTATCCACAGATTGCTAAAAGAATCACCAGCCTGCTTGGGGAAGACATGGATCAGGATGAAGTTAAGGTTATTGATCTGCTTAATTCCTGGGATGGCCGGCATGGTTTGGAAGATGTGGGTCCAACCATATATTACCACCTGATAAATAATATTTTAAGGAGAACCATTCAAGATGAACTTGGTAGGGAAAATTTCAATGTATTCACTACCACACAGGTTGCCAGACGGACCCTTCCTTTTCTGATGGACAATGACACTTCGATTTGGTGGGATGATATCAGTACTCCTGAAAAGGAAAAACCACTAAAAATCATCAGGGAAAGTTTCCAGCAGACCGTTAAACTGCTGAAATATGAACTCGGTGCGGATCCGGCCCTTTGGCATTGGGGGAAAGTACATACCCTGGAACACATGCATGCTATTGGACGTAGAAAACCCCTTAATTATTTATTCAATGTAGGTCCGTTTCCCGTAACAGGTGGAGACGAAGTGATCAACAAGATGGATTTTGATAGAACTGCTTCCAGGTATCAGGTTAAATCCGGACCTTCAATGCGGATGATTGTGGATTTAGCAAATATGCAGCAAGCCTATGGTATTCTACCCACTGGTCAGTCAGGACACTTGTCAAGCCCACATTATAAGGATCAGGTGAAACTGTACAACAGTGGTGAATTAAGACCTCAGTATATGGACAAACAGGAAATCGCCGCTGAGGCAGGACACCCTTTGATTTTGACACCCCGTTGATGCCATTGGATTATCCTGTACCAAATTGAACACAAAACTGTCCGAAAACAATACACTCTGTGCATTCCTAATAGCACAGTTGTCCGTATTTACCTGTCTGTCAGCTAAATAAAAGAAAGGCACAGGGTTTGATATTTGGTTGAACAAAGAAGCTTAGCGGTTGGAATATTTTTTAAGACCTGTCGTTAATCTAGGGTAGTGTTAAACAGCTGATATGGGATCTATTAAGGAATTTTTTTGGTTGTGTTCCGGGGCATCTTCGGAATTACTAAACCGCTGTCCAACTGAAAGCAGTAAATATGTAGGAATTGGTGCAACTGTTTTGTTTACCGGTATCTTAGCCGCACTGGCTGGGGGATATGCACTATACACAGTATTCGACAATTGGGTACCTGCGGTAATTTTCGGCTTAATATGGGGGTCAATGATTTTCAACCTCGACCGGTACATCGTCTCAAGCATGAAAAAAGAGGGAAGTCCCTGGAAGGAATTCCGAACCGCCGTCCCCCGAATACTTCTGGCAGTTTTACTGGCATTGGTAATTTCGAAACCACTGGAACTGAAGATGTTTGAAAAAGAAATAAATGGAGAACTGGTACTTATGGAGCAAGCGCTTTTCAAAAAGCAGGAAGATACCGTTAAGGCGCGCTTTCTACCTGGGATTGAATTGTTAAATCAGGAAATCAGTCAATTAAAAACCGAAGTAACTGACAAAGAGTTGAAGCGTGATGAACTGCGTATGGCAGCTCAGCAGGAAGCAGATGGTACCGGCGGCAGTTTGAGGAGAAACTTAGGTCCCATTTACGCAGTTAAAAAACAAGATGCGGACAGGGTAGAACAAGAGCTAACCGCCCTTAAATCTAAAAATGATTCAATGGTTGCTGGGAAGCAACGGGAGGTTGTACAAATGCAGGCGGCCTACAATGATGAAATTACCGGGTTACAAAGAGAAAAATATGATGGACTAGCTGCCAGGATTGATGCATTGGGCAACCTGACCCAAAAAAGTGAGCCGATCTATTGGACCAATATTTTTCTGATCCTGCTGTTTGTCGCAATTGAAACCGCGCCGGTTTTTGTTAAACTGATAGGCAGTAAAGGACCTTACGACGACCTGCTGCATACACATGAACATGGCTTTGACCTGTATCGAATTGAAAGAAACACAAAATCTTCCCATGATACAGCCACTCGCCTCACAGCACATACCATGGATAAGGGTAATAAAAGCCCCCAACCGGAACCACTGGAGTATGCAGAGTAGTAATCAAAATTGATAAATGAGATTTCATGCGGTAATAGTTACTTCCACTGCATTATCCATGTTGTTGGTAAGGCAAATGACAGGCAAACTATCCATCAGTAATTGTATTTATCCTGCCACATCGCTTTGAGTCTGGCTCTAAGCTCCTGTTCCCGGCTATTTTTACCTGGATCATAAAGCTTGGTTCCTTCGAGTTCCTTAGGCAAAAACTCATGCTTTATAAAATTACCGGGATGATCATGCGCGTATTGATAACCTTCACCATACCCCTCTGCCTTCATCAATTTAGTAGGAGCATTTCGTATGGATAAAGGTACCGGTAAGTCTCCATGCTCTCTAACCAGGTTCTTGGCCATTTTTACCGCCATGTAGCTGGCGTTGCTCTTTGGGGAGCAGGCAAGATAGGTAACACATTGAGAGAGGATTATTTCTGCTTCGGGGTATCCGATCATATTTACTGCCTGAAAACAGTTTGTGGCCATAACCAGTGCGGTGGGGTTGGCGTTTCCTATGTCTTCGGAAGCAAGAATTACTAACCTGCGGGCAATAAATTTAACCTCCTCTCCTCCTTCGATCATCCGGGCCAGCCAATAAACCGCGGCGTTAGGGTCACTGCCACGTACTGATTTTATAAAGGCCGAAATGATATCATAATGTTGTTCACCTCCCTTGTCGTACAGGGCGACCCTTCTTTGTGCTACGTCAACCACTTTCTTATCAGTAATAATCACCGGGTCTGGCTCTGATTCGACCACCAATTGAAGTAGGTTCAACAACCTTCTGGCATCACCTCCGCTTAAGTTGATCATGGCGCTGGTTTGCTCAAGTTTAATCACCCGATGCTGGTAAGCGTTTTCAATAGCTTTTTCAAGAATTGCTATTAAATCAACCTTACTCAGGGGTTTGAGAATATATACCTGGCAACGCGAAAGCAAGGCACTGTTCACTTCGAATGAAGGATTTTCTGTGGTAGCCCCTATCAATGTTATTGTACCTTTTTCTACCGCTCCCAGTAAGGCGTCCTGCTGAGATTTGTTGAACCGGTGAATTTCATCGATAAACAGGATTACCCCCGATTGCCTGGTAGCTTTTGCAATTACTTCACGAACCTCTTTTACTCCTGAACTAATTGCGCTCAGGGTGTAAAATGGTCTCTTTACCTGGTTAGCAATAATATTTGCGATGGTAGTTTTTCCTACCCCAGGTGGCCCCCAAAGTATAAGGGAAGGGATAGCACCGCTTTGCAGGGCTGCTTTTAGTGGTCCATCCTCTCCCAGTAAGTGCGACTGTCCCAATAATTCATCCAATTGATGAGGCCGCATGCGTTCTGCTAATGGTCGCTGGTCCTGGAGCATCAGTTAAATAATTTGTTTAATACCTGCTCGAAATAGTCAATCATTTCATCGGTAATCTCCAGGTGTGTGACCATTCGGACCTGCTGGCCGCCAAATGGCAGTGCAAAAACCCCTTTACTTCTAAGCTTTTCAATAAACTCCACAGGACTAATGTCCGGGATAAGCTCCAGTATAATAATGTTGGTATCTACCGGATGTACTCGTTCAATTACGGGGATACTTTCAAGTACGCCTCCCAGCATTCTTGCTCTACGATTGTCGTCAGCTAAAGCATCCAAATGATGATCCAGGGCATATATGCCGGCGGCGGCTAAGTATCCAGCCTGTCGCATGCCGCCACCCAACACCTTCCTCACCCGTTTGGCCTTTGAAATAAGCGCTGAAGTTCCCGCAAGTACAGAACCAACCGGCGCTCCCAAACCCTTGGATAAACATACTGAAACAGTATCAAAATAATTGCCCCAGGTTTCAGGACTTTCTGCTGTTTCTGCCAGGGCGTTAAACAACCTGGCCCCATCCAAATGCATCTTTAAGTTATGCTGCTTGGCGACGTTGTAAATACCTTCAATCTGGTCAAGTATGTAATAGCTTCCTCCTCCTTTATTGACGGTATTTTCCAGAATAACCAATTTGGTTCGGGGAAAGTGGATATTATCCGGATTTATGTTATCCAAAATATCTTTCGCGGTAAATCGGCCCCTGTCACCATCAACCAGCCTTACCGAGACCAGTGAATTATAGGCTAGCCCTCCACCTTCATAGTTGTATACATGCGATCGCTTATCACAAATCACCTGATCCTGGGGATCGGTATTTATTCTAACCGCAATCTGGTTGGTCATGGTGCCGGACGGACAGAACAGCGCTGCCTCTTTACCAAATATGCCTGCTACCTTGGTCTCCAGTAATTTTACCGTGGGATCTCCATCAAACACATCGTCCCCTACTTCAGCACCGAACATGGCCTCCAGCATCTCCGGCGTGGGCTTGGTTATGGTGTCGCTGCGAAGATCAATATTCATATCAAAATAATTTCGGGTTGTCTAAGCTAAAACATTCCATACTGTTGACAAAAAAATGTCACACCGAAGGCGTGACATTAAAAGAAAAAGGTGGTGTTATTTTAAATTGACAGGTGACTGCCGCTGTTAGTTCTCTACATATGCTATGTTTCCCTCTGCCAGGATAGTATTCATTTCACTTCCTCCACCCAGATGAACTCTGGCAAATCCGTTAAATTCCACCAGGGCTACATACGGAGCCTGTAAGTCACCGTCCAATCTTTCAACATGGGTTTGGCTTGACCCAATACTGCCGTTTACCGGATTCAGTGTACCTGCAATACCGGCGCCATTGAACATCGAACCGAAATTCAGGGTAACCGGATGCAATTTTTCTGGTAAGCCACCGGTAATTTCTACAGTAACCAAAGAAAACCCGCTTTCACGTTCTGCGAAAGTTAAAAGGCCAGATGCTCCTTCAATATCACCCTCAAACAGCCTGAACTGCTGAAACTTTCCCGTTAAAGCATTTAATCCTATATCCGCCTGGGCAACCACCGTCCCCGGATCATCACCTAACTGTATATTAATATGACCATCGAACTGGCGAAGTTCTTCATAGGTAATAGTGGATCCTGAGTCCAGTGAACCAATTTCAGTAACACTACTTTGCGAATGACCGTCAACCGGAGTAAGCGTCAACGCCACTCCACCTCCATCCAAAACATTATTAAAATGCATGTATGCCAGGTAGGTCAGATCCGGATCGGTGTTGTTCAGTACCAACTCAAGTTGAATGGATTTATCAAAGCGTTCCCTAATTTTAACGTGTCCATCTATATCCTCACCGGATACAGCGGTTAAATGATATAAATGATTCTTCCCCGTTACATTGGGTAGTTCCTCCGTACAGCTGACTAAACCAGTAAACACACAAAAAAGCAAAATGATTAACAGGTGTTTAAATGTCTTCATGGCAGGTGTGTTTGTTTCACATTAATACCCTGACACGGTTAAGAGTGGTCGGCTAATCGTACTTGGTTTTATGCAATTATTACTGGTGTACCTTTTTTTGAATTCTTTTTAGAATTCGTTCTTTCTTTTATACAAAAAATACTTTATATATTATTATTTATTATTTGACAGATACCCTATTCTGCTTCACTGCTAATTCAAATAGTGACTAGTCAGGAACTGTTACCACGAACTTTGAAAGGATATTGCTGGATAAAACTACCTGTGATGATTACAGGTTAGTTGCGGGAGCCGTTTTACCGGTCAAAATTAGTTACCGGGGAAAAATGTTTTTAAGGTATGGGCGTTGGATCGAACCCAGGGGTAATCCAACCAAACCCGTCAATCAATAGGTGGCTACCCGTTTTCGGGCGCTTTTGTTCTTGGAGTATTTTTTAGTGGATTTTTGATATTGGATAGAGTTATAATACTCTAGCTTCTTTTTCCCTGCTTTGGTTTGACATGCCGAACGGTATGGTGCACAGGACGAGAATACAAACATCCCCAAAGTAATAATTAGGATCAGTCGGTTCATGGTTTATTTAGTGTTAAAACTTAAATATAACAATATAAAATATAACTAAACAAGGAATTTGAAGATAGTTGACCTCAGGTGTATTCCTTAACTGATACCTGCAAATGTCCCAAATTAGATTAGTACAATATTGTTATCATTGGAGAACAGTGGGAACCATCGACGCCAAATCGAATTACTTTAAACGGTTAAAGCGCTCCTTGCTTTATGCTTTCTACTACGGACGGGTCTAGCAGTGTAGATATATCTCCCAGGTTCTTATTGTCACGCGAAGCTATCTTACGGAGTATTCTTCTCATAATTTTCCCTGACCTGGTCTTTGGCAGCCCTGCAACGAACTGAATTTTATCAGGCTTAGCAATAGGACCGATTGTATCAGAAACCAGAGAGAGTATCTCTTTTCTCAACTGCTCTTCATTATCTACCGGGTCCCGGGTAATCACGAAAGCGTACACCGCATTTCCCTTTAAATCATGGGGAAAGCCAACCACCGCTGTCTCCACCACCTGGTGGTGTTCATCAATTGCACTTTCTATTTCCGCTGTTCCCAGGTTATGACCAGATACAATAATCACATCATCTACCCGACCGGTAATTCTGTACATCCCATCCTTATCCCTTTTGCATCCATCACCGGTAAAATAGTAACCGCTATAAGCAGAAAAATATGTTTCTTTATAACGTTGGTGGTTCCCGTAAATTGTACGAGCCATCGAAGGCCATGGGAAACCGATACAAAGTCTACCTTCCTTGTCATTCTCCTCAATTGGACTACCGCCCTCATCTATTAAGACTGGTTGAATACCGGGTATTGGGAACGTTGCGTAAGTCGGCTTTACCGGGGTAATTCCAGCGATTGGCGAAATCATAATACCTCCGGTTTCGGTTTGCCACCAGGTATCAACAATTGGACACTTACCTTTACCGATGTTCTGGTCGTACCAATGCCATGCCTCCTCATTGATTGGTTCACCTACCGTACCAAGTACTTTCAACGAGCTTAGATCATGTCGGTTCACATAGCTAAGATCCGCTTTTTCTAGCGCCCTGATAGCAGTGGGGGCGGTATAAAAAATGTTTACCCGGTGTTTGGCTACCACCTCCCAGAACCGTCCCATATCCGGAAAGGAGGGCACTCCTTCAAACATAACTGTGGTAGCACCAGCGGATAAGGGACCATAAACTATGTAGGAATGTCCGGTAATCCATCCAATATCAGCAGTACACCAGTAAACATCTCCGGGTTGATATTGGAATACCGTTTTGAATGTATAGGTAGTAAAGACCATATAACCGCCACAGGTATGAACCATACCTTTGGGTTTTCCGGTTGATCCTGAGGTGTATAGAATAAACAACATGTCTTCGGCGTTCATAACCTCTGCAGGGCAATGATCATCTACTTTAGTTATCTCATCATGCCACCACACATCTCTTCCCTGCTGCAGATTGACCGCACTACCGGTTCTTTTCAGAACAATCACTTTTTTTACCGAAGTGCTGGCCTTCAATCCCTCGTCTACAATCGATTTCAGGTCGATTACCTTTTTACCCCGGAACGATCCGTCGGCAGTTATTACCAAATTGCATTTTGCATCATTAATCCTGTCTGCCAGTGCAGTAGATGAAAAACCAGCAAATACCACTGAATGAACGGCGCCAATACGAGCACATGCCAGCACGGCAACCGCCAGTTCCGGTACCATCGGCATATAGATACATACCCGATCACCTTTGCTGATGCCATTTCGTTTTAACACATTTGAAAACCGGCATACCAGGCTATGAAGCTCTCTATAAGAAATCTTAAGAGAATCTTCCTCAGGATCATTGGACTCCCATATGATGGCCGTTTGATCGCCAATAGTATCCAGATGACGGTCAAGGCAGTTTTCTGTTATATTTAACTGACCATCGGAAAACCACTTAACTTCGGGTTTCTCAAAATCCCATTGGAGGATTGAATCCGGTGACTTTCTCCATACGAACTCCTCTGCAACAGATCCCCAGAACCCCTCAGGATCTTCTGTACTTTGTTTATAAGCCTTATGATATTGTTCTAATGATCTTATTTCCATCTTATTAAGCTATGGTTCACGGACAAGTTATACATTTTACATCATTGGCTCAAGCACTTAAGGCTTGCGAATATTGGATATCATTTCTTGTATATAATCAGGTGGTGGTGGGGTAAATCTGGAAACTATCAGAGAAACCGCAAAGTTTATGATCATCGCGGCAGTACCGAACCCTTCAGGACTGATTCCGAACCACCAATCCTGAGGTCCGCCTCCTCCCAGAAATCCGAATTTAAATTTTAAAATATACAACAACATGCTGATGAGGCCTACCAGCATGCCGGCAATAGCTCCCTCTTTGTTCATCCTGGAATAAAATATTCCCAGTACAATGGCCGGGAAAAATGATGCTGCAGCCAATCCAAAAGCCAAAGCCACCACCGCTGCCACAAAATCCGGTGGGTTTATACCGAAATATCCTGCTACTACTACCGCAAAAGCGGCAGCGATCCGAGCTATCATCAATTCTCCACGCTCACTTATTTTAGGGTTGATTTGCTTCTTTATCAGATCGTGGGCCACCGAAGTGGATATAACCAACAACAAGCCAGCGGCGGTGCTTAAAGCAGCAGCCAGCCCTCCGGCAGCTACCAGCGCTATCACCCAGTTAGGAAGCTGGGCAATTTCCGGATTGGCCAGCACCATGATATCCTGGTCAATGATTAGCTCATTCTGATCGGGGTCTGCCAAATACTGGATTTTCCCATCCTGGTTTTTATCCTCAAAACTAATCAGCCCGGTAACTTCCCATTTGGTGAACCATTCGGGCATGTCCTGGTAAGATTGACCGCTTACGGTTTGGATTAGATTTGTTCGGGCAAAGGCTGCCAGTGCGGGTGCTGTAGTGTACAGGATGGCTATAAATACCAGGGCATATCCTGCGGAAAGTCTGGCGTCTTTTACTCTGGGCACGGTGAAGAATCTTACGATAACATGCGGAAGACCAGCAGTACCGATCATCAGTGCAGCGGTTATAAAAAATACATCCTGCATACTTTTGCTGCCATCGGTATAGGCGGTAAAACCAAGTTGCTCGTGGAGACCGTCCAGGTGATCCAATAGGTAAGTGCCATTCTCTAATAGCTTCCCACCAAATCCCAGTTGAGGAAGCCAATGCCCGGTAAGCTGGATCGAAATAAAGAATATCGGTACCATGAAGGCAAATATCAGCACACAATATTGTGCAACCTGGGTATAGGTGATCCCTTTCATTCCCCCCATTACTGCGTAGAAAAACACAATTCCCATGCCGATAATAATACCGGTATTGATTTCAACTTCAAGGAACCGTGAGAATACTACCCCTACCCCCCGCATCTGACCGCTGACGTAGGTAAACGAGACAAATAAAGCACAAATCACTGCAACGCTCCGGGCAACGTTTGAGTAGTATCGGTCACCAATAAAATCCGGAACGGTAAACTTGCCAAACTTTCTCAGATAGGGAGCCAGCAGCAACGCCAGAAGTACATAACCACCGGTCCAGCCCATTAAATATACCGCCCCGTCGTAACCCATAAAGGAAATCAGACCGGCCATACTGATAAAAGAGGCCGCGGACATCCAGTCAGCCGCGGTCGCCATACCATTGGCCAGAGGGTGTACTCCTCCCCCTGCAACATAGAATTCGCCGGTTGAACCGGCCCTTGACCAAATTGCAATTCCAATATAAATGACAAAGGTAATTCCTACAATAATGTAGGTCCAGACTTGAACATCCATAAGCTAGGGTTTCTCTTCTTCTTTGTAAGACTTATCCAGCTTATTCATAAGCACAACATATACAAATATAATTGCTACAAAAACGTAAATGGATCCCTGCTGGGCAAACCAAAATCCTAATTTAAAACCTCCAACCCGGATTTGATCAAGCATAGGAGCGAACAATATTCCGCATCCGTAAGAAACGAAAAACCAGATAACCAGCAATATTAGCAGGTAGCGTTTGTTTTTTTTCCAGTAATTGGATCCGGTGTTTGTCATAGGCTTATTTTGAGCTTTCTAAGATAGAAATTTTGGATGCTAAAAAAAATCCCTGCTCGACATGATCAACCCAGGAACTCCGTAGCCATTGCCAGACTAGTACCGGCGAAGATCACCAGCAGTTTGGACCAATTTAATCTATGTCCGGGACTGCTTTCCATAAATATGGTAGTACTGATATGCAAGAAATTACCTGTCACCAGGGCGAAAAGGATAGTTAACCAGGATGATTGCATCCAGCTAGCACCGGCAAGATACTCGCCAATTATCATTCCTGCTGGTGTCATGATTGAGAATAAAACCATTATGATCACCGGCCATCCCCAGTGTTGATAATTGCATCGCACCAATGACATCAATGCAAATGCCGCCGGCATTTTATGCAGAATGATTCCAGTCAGTAATCCCTCACTGTGCTGGTGCGAGTCGACGGTGCTTGAATGACTCAATAGTATCCCTTCCAGTAAAGCGTGAATTCCCATGGCCGCCAGAAGTGTGACCATGGTTAGGGAACCATGATCGTGGTCGTCTGCTGCTTTGTGCAGGTGGCCATGTTCTACTCCGCTGGTGAAAAAATCCAGCAGTAATTGCATGAAATATCCAACAATAATCCAGAATGCAACCTCCCTATGGTTAAGACTACCGGTAAATAGTTCGGGCATCAGATGCGATAAGGTAATCCCCAGTAAATAGGCTCCTGAAAAGACTAATGCCAGGTGGAACAGCCTGGAGTTACTTCTTTCAATCATCAATGAAGACAACCCTGCCAGCAATGTGAGCACGATCAGTAGTAATATTGCAAGGGTCATTGTATGGTGTTAATTCGCGATCATTCCACGATGGACTGCCAATGTTAAGAATTTAGATTGTAATCACCGAAAGTGGTTAATCTAATTTTCGGGAATGACTCTAATTAATACACCTCATAATAAGTTGTGCTCGGGAACCATAAAGACCTTTATTTACTCGATGATTAGATCGGCTATTCCCGGGGTAGCAGTTGTTTGTAGCTGGCCGTTAGCAGCGCTATAAATAAAATAGGCCTCCAGTTGATCATCCGCCAGGGTAATTTCCAGAGCCTTATTCAATCCTAGGACCATAAAAGCGGTTGCATATGCATCGGCTACCGAGCAACTTTCAGCAAATACAGACACACTTAATAGACTATGCTGTACCGGATGACCACTGAATGGACTGATGGTATGCGAATACTTTTTCCCGTCCTTTATATAAAAATTGCGGTAGTTACCGGAAGTGGCAATCGAAATATTATCCAACGAAACCAGGGCCTGAACAGAGCGATTGCTGTCCTCCGGTTTCTCAATAAAAATTGCCCATGGTTTGTTCTCCTGGTTTACCCCTGACGCAGAAATCTCACCACCTATTTCAACAAAGATATTCTTCAATCCCTGTTGTTTTAAAAATTGCATAACCAAATCTACCGCATATCCTTTGGCTATTGCGCTGAAATCAAGCTGAGATTGTGGTCTTAGTTTAATAACCTCTTTTTCATCAAAATTAATATACTCGAACCCAACTGCCCTTAGCAGGCTGTCTACCTGTAGTTGATTTGGCATCTGTGACTTCTCGGGTCCAAATCCCCAGGCTGAAACCAGCGGCATAATGGTGGGATCGAATGCTCCGTCGGTTGCTTTGTGTATTATTCTACTTTGGAATAACATCTGATGAAAGTATGGTCTTTCAAATTCGTGACTGGTGCCCCGATTGAACCGGCTGATTTCGGATTCCGGTATGTACGTGGAAAGACACTGGTTAAAATCCTCTAATAAGGAATCGATTGCAACTTTATAGTCAACAGGTTCGACAACCAGGTACTTCACCTGGTAAGACGTTCCCATGGTAGTTCCTGTAAGCGTTACCTTTTGCAGCTGGGATTCTGTATGCTTTGAATCCCTCGCCAGCCAAACTACCACCATAGCCAGGATCAGTACTGCAGAGTATATGATATTATTTCTCTGAGATTTGGTCATTCCTGATGCAGTTACCCAAATAGTGTTAAAGGTAAGAAGTTAAAATCAATTAGGCATTTCCTATTGGGAATTGCGCGGCTAATAAATTTTAACCTATTGCTTATCCGGTTTTGGTTAATAA
>BQJT01000119.1 GCA_021604845.1 Cyclobacteriaceae bacterium | reverse complement strand
ACCTTTCTGGATAGATTTATTGCCGCTAATCAGGAACAATTTCCTTACGCCTCCGGAGAACTATCGCAGTTATTAAGGGATATTGCGTTGGCCTCCAAAATAATCAATAAAGAAATCAATCGGGCCGGATTGGTAGGCATTGAAGGGGAGGTCGGAAATAAAAATGTACAGGGGGAAGATCAAAAAATGCTGGATATGGTAGCCCACATCCGCTTTGAGAGGGCGCTTTGCAACGGCAAACAAACCTGCGGGATTCTGTCTGAAGAAACCGATGCCATCATTGACACCAAAAACCATCAGGCTAAATATGTGGTGTCGATGGACCCATTAGATGGTTCATCAAATATTCATGTTAATATGCCAGTTGGCACGATCTTTTCAATTTTCCGAAGAAAATCACCACAGGGAACACCCCCGACGGAAGAGGACTTTATGCAAAAGGGAATTCAGCAGGTGGCCGCCGGCTATGTGATCTATGGAACATCCATGATTTTGGTATATACGACCGGTTTTGGAGTAAATGGATTCACCTATGAACCATCTCTGGGAGAATTTATTCTGTCTCATCCGGATATCCGGATGAGACCTGATGGAATCACTCTTTCTGTTAATCAGGAAAACTATAATACCTTCCCTGCAGGAGTAAAATCATACCTGGACTATTGCAAAAAAGAGCGGTATAAAACCATTTATGCCGGTGCTTTAGTAGCTGACTTTCATCGCAATCTGTTCACCGGCGGTATTTATTTGTACCCACCATCCGAAAAGTATGAAAATGGGAAATTGAGGTTACTATACGAATGTATGCCTTTAGCATTTATTGCTGAACAAGCAGGTGGAGGGTCGACTAATGGACAACTGAGAACCATGGAGATCCAGCCTACCAGCAAACATCAAAGGTCCCCCTTGTTTATAGGTTCTAAAAATATGGTAGGAAGGGTTACCGATTTTATGGTAGCCAGCAAATAAGGAAGAAACGGAGATCAGTCAGTGAGAACAAGATTTGATTGTGGTATGCGGAGCTTCATGCAGTACTCCAGAAAAAAACAAACCTAATTTTAGCGCTTCATTGTCAACCCTGCATTCTCCAGACCCCGAGCCATTAGTTCCACATGAGTATCCAGGTATAGTGCCCGGTCCATAGTTTCAATGCCCACTTGAGAGAAATCAGGCTTAAGTATCAGCAATTCTGATAGTGCTTCCCTAGCTTTTTGCTGTTTACCCAATTGTGCCAAAGCTACAGTCCTCGCCAACGGATCCCATATCAACCCTGGCATATTGACCAATTCAGCCTCTTGCAAAGCTTTCTCATAATCTCCTTGTTCCATGTAATAGAAAAACGGACCGAAATGCAGAAATCCGGGATAATAAGGATTATTGGATTGCACTCGTTTTATCAGTGGTAAACCCCGTTCATAGTCTCCAGTCAAACACATATACATTCCAATTTGACCCGACATGGTAGCATTAGGGTATAACTTTAATTGCTTTTCAGCAACCGACTGAAAATCATCAAGTTGTCCGGTTGAAAATGATACCAGGGCCATGTGTTCCTGTACATGTCGGTTATATGGATCAATTGAAGTGGCTATCCTAATCGCGTGAACGGCTCCATTGAAATGACTGGTATCGCCATCAAAATGCTTGTACTTATCCATATATAAGCCCGATAGGGCGGCCCAGGCCGAGGCATGATGCTCACTCTTTTTTACTGCTTCCTGCAGGGCATCAAAAGCTCGCTGGTGAGCGTCGGCGTTCATATTCCCCACATAGTCGTAATAAAGCAGCAATGCCTGATGTGCAGTGAGTTGGTTTTCAGATTTAGATAAGGCCTGCTTCCCCAGCATAGTTTGAACAAACCCAAAATCATCCGCTATAGAAATAGTAATTCTGTTGGCGATTTCGGACTCGATGTAAAGCATTGCCATTGATTTCAAATTGCGGGTATACAAATCACTCCAGGTATTAACCCCACTCTTAGCATCTTTAAGCGTCACATGCACTTTTAGGTTTTCATCCTCCCGGTACAAATCACCATCCAGCAAATACTGCCCGCTGGACAATTCGGTTTCATGAACCTCCTCCATTGGACCAATAATCCTCACATTTGAAAATCTGGATAATTCTGTAGCAATTTCACTACTTATACGCTGAGCCAGATATTCATTGTCTTTCTCAGGGCTAAAGTTTTCGAATTGCCTGATGATAATGGTCATGCGGCCATCCGATGCTAAATGGTGGTTTTCCCGGGAAAAGTAAATAGAAAATGCCAACAGGATAACTGCAGTTACTAAAGAAAATCCTATCATTAATGGCCTCCGAAAAGTAGCGATATTCACTTTTGCCGGATGGATTGGTGGGGTGACTGATTCCGCTACGGACCGGACACTACCCAATTGATCATTGCGAAAGAATCGCGGAACATAGGTTCCCTTGGGTATTTCAATTTTAACCGGGTCATTGATTCCATCTCCACTATAGTAGGCTTCCAGTTTACTCCGCAGCCTTCCTGCATACACCCGAACGATAGGATCTGCCTGTGGATCGAAATCAGGGTCACGGTCAAAAACTTCTAATCCAATAGGGTAGGCCTTAATATTCATTGCCCGACCGTCAAGTACCTCATTCACTAAATATTCAAGGAAGCTTCCAAAGCGATCAGAAGATGCAAACTCGTGACAACTAACAATTCGAGCCAATTGCTTTCTTATTTCATCTTCATGAATGCTTTTGTCTTTGGCTTTGGAAGGCCCTGCACTTTGTTTTTCAAAGTTGCGCATCATTTACCCCCTGTTTGAATATAAGTGTAACAGTAACAGCCTCATTGTAACATAGTTCTCCATATAATATTACATATTTTTCAATGCCCTAACAATATCCGTAAACAGGGTACTTATGCAGGGAAGGGAAAAATGTATTTACATGTTGTCTTTACTATGCCTTCCATTAGTAAATCAGTTAACCGCACAATCAAGAGACACGGTTGATTCCACAGGGGCTGATTATGGTGAACTCAAGGTGTTGACCGCATACGATAACCCCGGATCTAAATCGGGCCATATTTCACTGGGGCTGTTCGATGGGGTTTTCAATAGCTACTTTGATTTTAAAGACCGGTTTCAGGCAAAGACAGGACTTAATTACATGATAGAATACGCACCCATTTTTCAGTGGGACTTTGGAGGAGACGGAGGATCTAATTTCAATGATGAGCTCAATTTGATTGGGCAATGGGCCTTGGTAGACAAGGAGAATCCATCAAGAGGAAATCTGATTATGTGGTACCAGTTGTCACATACCATAGGAAGTCAGACTACTACCGAATTTATGGAGGAGCTGGGAATAATCACCCCGGTCAATGGTGGTGATACCCATCCGGTTACCACCAACGGGCGGTTTGTACATTTTGCCTGGGAACAGTACTTTCTGGATGAGAAGATCAGACTGATGGTGGGTAAGCTGTCATCGAGGGTGTTTTTAAACCTCAATCGATATGGGGTTTCGGATCGGGAGGATTTTATCAACTTCATGTTCGTCAATAATCCGGTAGTTCCGTTTATCGCCCGCCAGGGGTTGGGGGCTTTTGTTAAATACAATCAAGGGAGCTGGTATCTGGGTGGAATGTTTCGGGATGCTACCGCCTCCAATGATTTTATTGATTTTGAAAGTCTTAAGGACAATTCCTGGGAATATGCCCTGGAATTGGGATTAACGCCGTCTGACTTTTTAGGATTAGGTGAAGGGAATTACCGGTTTACCTTTCACTGTACCGACAGTTTAAGTACAGGATTAGCACACCCTTCAGGATGGACTTTGTCTTTGAGTTTTGACCAGGACTTGGGGGACAAACTTGGCGCCATGTTTCGATATTCTTATGCCAGTGAAGACTTCCTGGCATTCAAAGAAAGATTTGTACTGGGTGCTCAAGTGTTAACACCCTTTAACTTTCAGAATGACCGTATTGGCGTGGGGTTTTGGTGGGGGAGATCCGTGGATAAACAATTGGATCCGGAATTCGGACTGGAAGCATACTGGAAAATCCAATTTACTCCATTCATGGAGTTTAGCCCCGATTTACAGGTTGTGTTGAACCCCGCTAAAAACCATGAAAAAGATGCCCTTTTCATTGGAGGACTAAGATTTCGAGTAGTGTTATAGTTAATGAGAAACACTTTAGATATAAAACTGAAAAATTTAGAATTAAAACCATAATCCAATATGAGATGTCAAATCAAATAACAAAACGAAAATGTATGAGAGTACTAATTCTAGCCGGTGTCATACTATGGTCCTTTGTCGGGCAACATACAGTGGCGCAGGTAATCGGTGCTGCAGATACAGAGGAGGAGATTGAGCCAATGTACGACGATCAAAAACCCATTGTCAATCTCAATCCCAATGACCCCAGTTACAATATATGGAAAAAAATCAGGGATGATATATCCGAAGGAAGGGAGCCAGGGCCTATTAACGTTCAAAGGTATGATGGCCATTTTCCATGGATTGGCATTCCGACCTTTTTCCATTTGCCAGTGGCTTTAACTCCGGAAGACTTGAAAGCAGGTAATGTTGAAGTGGCAATTATGGGTGCTGAGCTGGTAGGTGGCATGCGAGCCAGAACCTGGGGGCCTCAGGAAATGAGAAATCCACATCGTTCAGAAGTGTATCATTTATGGGGTTCGCTAAGTATGCCGGAACTTGATGCTGGGGTTACTGCTTTGCATGAGTTAACGGTGGTGGATTACGGAGATGCACCTATGGAGCCCCTAAGCCTGGAAAGAACTATACCCGAGGTCAGAAAAATGGTCAGGGAAATTGCCTCAGTTGAGATCGAGGGTGGGAAACGCACCATTCCAATTATTATTGGGGGTGGACACGCACTTATGTATCCGGATGTTGCAGGCTTGGTGGATGTTTACGGAAAGGGTAAAGTAGGAATTATCCACTTTGATGCGCATCAGGATTATGCGCCGGTTGGATTTGGACACGTTATTACCCATGGTAATCCGGTACGGGTATTAATTAAAGATGGGCTAGTCCCGGGAAAAAACATCATCCAGGTTGGTCTCAGGGGACCTACCAGTACGGATGTGCCTACCCTTGAAGAAGCCCGTAAGGCTGGCATTCGCTACCATACTACTGCCGAAATTGAAAGAAGGGGATGGGAAGCAGTAATGAAGGATGCCCTAAGAGAAGCCACGGAGGGTATTGAATACTTATTTATCTCATTTGATGTGGATGTGGTAGATCCGTCGTTTATTCCAGGTACCTCTACTCCAGAACCCGGCGGACTTTATATGAGAGAGGTACTTCCTATGATGCGTCGATTGTGTGCTGAAGCTAATGTGATAGGAATTGAAATAGTTGAACTAAGACCTGATTCAGATCCCGGTTACATCAGTGTTCAAAATGCCAAAGCAGTTTTAAGACAGTGTCTGAACGGGCTTGCCATGCGTAAAAAAGGACTTACCGAACCAGGATATCTGCATCCGGTAATGCTTGATGACGGTAATTAAAATAATATTTTAACCAATGACACGCAGGATTAAAATCACTGATCTCTGGCGCCTTTTGACTAGTGAGCCCCTGATACCGTTTGTAGCGATAGGTGCGATAGTGTTTCTCTTGTATGCATGGACGTTACCAGATGATCCGAATCGAATTGAGGTAAACTCTTCAGCTATGGATTTCCTAGCAGAGGAGCGAGAGTTAGTGCTTGGCCGGCAGCTAAGTCAAAACGAAAGACAGCAACTTGTTGCTAATTATATTGAAGAAGAGATCTTGCTAAGAGAAGCCTATGCCCGCGGTTTAGACCAGCAAGACGCCTCCATTCGACTAAGACTGGTGGATAAAATGAGATTTATGTTGACTGAGGAGCCTGTTGACCCCACAGAAGATACATTGCATCAATTCTACCTGGACCATCAGCAATTGTATTTGGAGCCAGCACGCATTTCTTTTGAACATATTTTCTTTTCCAAGGCCTTGCCACCCAACGAAGCAGAAAACCTGTTAGTTAATTTAAGCAAAGGCAGTAAGGTCTCCGACCTGGGAGAAGCATTTTGGCTGGGCTCCAATCTGATAAATTACTCCAAACCTGATTTAACAGTAATTCTAGGATCAGCATTTACAGACCAGGTTTTTCACAGCGAACCACAACGTTGGAGCGGTCCCTACCAATCAATAAAAGGGCAACATTTCGTGAAAATTACTGAGCTGCAGGCCCCCAAATTCCGTGATTTCGAAGAAGTAAAACATTTCGTGAAAGAGGATTGGGGCATTTACCGGAGAAGGTTTATGCTGGAACAACAGTTAGAACAACTGAAAAGGAAATATCAAATAGTTGACTTAGTGGGAGACAAGTCCATATGAAGCTCAACCTATATCGTCTATCTTTAATCTTATGGGTTGTACTCCCTGTAAGTTTAAAAATGGTTGCACACGATCTGGGCGTAACCAGAGTAGAGATATATGAACAGGACCAGGGACAGTATGTGCTCACGGCTAAATTGCCAATCGATCCGGCCTATGAGGAACAACTTCCGGAGTTACCGGATGGCTTTCAATTTACTAAAGAGCCTGTGGTTACCAGGCAGGAAATGTCCATGATAATTCGCTATGAATTCTCAACTTTAACATCTGTAGTAACTGATGGTGTCATAGTACTCCCCTGGAAACGAGAAGGTGCATTTGTTAAGGCACTTAGGTTGGATGGTACTATTGAAACTCATTACTACCGGGGAGGTATAAAGGGTATCAATTTACCGCTCGGATTGTTAACAGGTAATCCACAATCGGCGGTGAGTTCAGGCAGGCACTATTTTGAACTCGGGGTTGAGCATATACTTATGGGATGGGATCATTTGGCTTTTGTGCTGGCACTTTGCTTTATAGCCAGTGGTTGGAGGCTGTTCAAACTGATATCAGTTTTTACCATAGGTCATTCAATTACTCTGGGGTTGGCTACTTTAGGATTAGTTAATGTCCCGGTTCCACCCGTCGAAGCGTGCATTGCATTATCAATAGTATTTGTAGCAAGGGATGCCTTAATCAATCCAAAGCCTTGTCATGGATTTGCTATTGTACTAATTTTCGGACTACTGCATGGCCTGGGATTTGCCAGCGCTTTATCCGAGGTTGGGATTGGCAGGAATGAGCTGATCGTCGGGTTACTCACCTTTAATCTTGGAGTTGAAGTTGGACAGTTGCTTTTTGTATTAGGGATTATGTTGCTGATACGGATTGCAGGAAGCTACTCCATGCCCTTCCAGGCAACTTTTAGGTTGTTTGCTGCTTATGTAATTGGGGCTTTAGGGATTTATTGGTTTATTGAACGGGTGATAGGGTTTTCAGGAATTATTTAAAAGGAAGTAATTATAGACACCACACAGACTATACTGCCATGGACCTAACTACCATGCTGGTAATCGTAATGTTTGCCACCATCCTCACCCTGGGTATGGCCAACACTTTAATGGCCATTGCCGGATTGATCAATGAAAAAAGAGAAAAGGGTCAATATTGGATCAATAACAGCTGGCTCCTTTGGCTGTTCATCATGCATCTCAACATGTATTGGTATTCAAGCCACATTGCCAAAGTTGAAAATTGGGGCTTTCCCGGGTTTCTGCACATTATTGCTGGGCCGGTGCTGCTATTTTTCGCCACAAGTATCTTTCTGAACAGAGATTCCGGTATTGAAGAAACCGCAGAGACCAGGTATTTCAATATCAGCCGTAGATTTTTTATGTTTTTTGCCTTTTTACAAATTTGGATCATCAGCACTGATTTTTTATTGGAAAGTGGTCTGACCGGGTCATGCAGTTTTAATCTTCTTTTGATGGTAATGGGTTTTATCCTGGCAAGTTGGGATCAAAGAATCGTGCATAAGATTGGTGCTGTAACCGGCTGGTTGCTGCTGTTGTTGCCCATGCTGCTGCGGGGGCTGGGAATAATAACCTGATGATGTTTGAGTGTGGGTTTGTATTATGAACCCAGTATCCATTTCGGACTTGGCGATGTGTCCCTGATAGACTCCTTATTTATTTTATGACCCGATGGTAGAAGTCAGGTGTTGCCTGATCTGGGGGTCAACCAGCCAACTATTCTGATAATCGATGATAAAGGTTATTTAAGAATATTAGTATTAGTTATTTTAATGTTTTTTATTACTTAAGGTGGGTTAATTTCAGATGTAACTACCCCTGCCGACGCCTTTCAATACGGAGCATATGAGGTGCGGGTTAGCCAATATAGCTGAAGAGAAGGAGAAAGGTTGGTAAAGTCATCAGTAGAATTGCTGCAAAAAATAAAACCACAGAATTAAACTATTATCAGATGAGCAAAAATAGAGTTTTACATCCTAACAGAAATCCGGATTTTAATACCGGGGCCTACTCAGATGGCATCGTATCAGGTGATTTGTTGTTTGTCAGCGGACAAGCTTCGGTTGATTTCACCAATTCACAATTCATGCTAGGGACCATTGAAGAGGAAACCACCAGAACATTGGATAATGTGAAGGCAATAGTGGAGGCAGCTGGAAGTACCATGGATGATGTAGTAAAATGTACCGTCCACTTGTCCGACATTGCTGATTTTGCAAAGTTTAACCAGGTCTATACCGGTTATTTTGGAAAAGTAAAACCCGCCAGGACTACCGTCCAGTCGGTATTGGCAGAAGGTATAAAAGTGGAAATCGATGCCATTGTTAGAATTTCACCCAAAAGAAAGAGCAGCAATGATGGTTGACAAATAAGTTATCGTATGACATCTGAAATTAGTGTACTCAAGGTGTTTTGTTCGTAATATTTTTAATCTTAATGGGATTCTGCAACTTGATTATTATTCTGGGTAAATCAGTTTTATTATGGAAGAGAGAAATGAATTGAGTATCGGTATTGTAGGTTTGGGTCATATGGGGAGCAGTATTACCACAGCCCTCTTATTGAGTAAGCAAAAGGTGGTGGCATTGGCTCCTACAGACTCAAAACTTGACCAGGAAGGCCCTGATAGAATACGGAAGTCCTTAACAGAGTCTTTTCAGCAGCATTTTACTGAAACACCGGCAGCGGAGTTTTTAAAGAATCTTAGAGTTACCAAGGATTATGAGGACCTTTCCCGGTGTCATTTGATCATGGAGTGTGTTTCGGAGGATCTGGATATTAAGAAAGAAGTTTACGGGAAGGTGGAAAGCGTGGTACCTGACGAGGTTATTATTACTTCTAATACCTCCGCCATTCCCATAAGCAATTTGCAAACCCTGGTACGGGTGCCGAATCGGTTTTTCGGCATGCACTGGGCTGAACCCGCCTATACCACCCGTTTTTTGGAAATCGTATGCGGTGAATTCAGTGATCTCGAAATAGGGGAGGAACTTTATCGAATTGCCACCCGATGGGGCAAGGAGCCAACACTGGTAAGAAAGGACATTAGGGGGTTTATTACCAACCGGATCATGTATGCCATGTACCGGGAGGCATTTTATTTGGTGGAAAACGGATATGCTACCATTGAAGATGTAGACCGCGCTTGCAAAAACGACGGTGGACATTGGATGACCTTCTGTGGGCTATTCAGGTATATGGACCTAACTGGACTACAGGCTTATCATCGGGTAATGAAAGATCTATTTCCTACCCTGAGTAATCAGACTAAGGTCCCGAAATTGATAGATGAAATTGCCAAAAGCGGGGGAAACGGTATTTTTAATGGGAAAGGGTTTTACAATTATACCCCTGAAGAAGCCAAACAATGGGAAGAGGCTTTCGAAAAGTTTTCATTTGACATAAGCAGACTGTCATCAAAGTATGTCAGCAAAACAATGATCAACTCGAATAATTCAGTTTCCAATCTGGTTAAAGAGGAAGAGCGTGAAAAGTAAGCATACGCTAATAGTAGATGCGCACCTGGATTTGGCCACCAATGCCATGACATTAAACCGCGATCTTACCTTGCCAGTACAGGCGATCAGGGAAAAAGAAATTGAATTGGGATGGGACGATTACCAGGACCGGGGTAAAGGCACGGTGGCCCTGCCGGAGTTGAGAGATGGGAATGTGGCGCTGGTTTTCACCACCATCATCTCACGAGTAGATCAAATAGGCAAGCCGCTTAAGACCATGAGTTTACCAGGCTGGCATTCCCCGGCCCAGGCCTACGCCAACGGCCAGGCCCAGCTCGCATGGTACCGGGCTGTGGAGGAACTGGGTGAGATGGTACAGATCTATGACCTGGGGAGCTTGGACCGTCATTTGGATCACTGGCAGCAGTATGAGGATCAAAAGGTTCCCGTGGGATATATTCTGGCCCTGGAAGGTGCAGATTCGATTGTGGACCTTGATTACCTACACCGCTATTATGAGCAGGGGCTTAGATCTATTGGGCTTTCTCACTATGGTCCGGGACGATACGCTGCGGGTACTCATTCCGATGGCAGTGGATTGACCCAATTGGGGAGAGAATTGCTTCGGGAAATGAATCAACTGGATATCCTGTTGGACCTCACACATTTAACCGATAAAGGTTTCTATGAAGCCCTGGAAATATTTGAGGGATTAGTACTGGCCAGCCACCAGAATTGCAGAACATTGGTGCCAGGAGAAAGGCAGTTTACCGATGATCAGATACGTTTGGTGATCGAACGGGGAGGGGTGCTGGGCGGTGCTTTGGATACATGGATGCTTCATCCGGGTTTCCATATGAATAAAGACCATCCAAAAGACTTAGGAATTAACCTGGAAAAACTGGTGGACCATTTTGACCATATCTGCCAGATCGCCGGTAACAGTTTGCACATCGGGTTCGGTAGTGATCTGGATGGACTATTCGGTTTAGAACAAACTCCATATGATATGGACACCATCGCGGATATACAAAAATTCAGCACAATACTGGAATCCAGGGGATACAGCGAATCGGATATTGAAAATATTTTTCATAAGAATTGGATACGACTTGTGACCAGGGCGTGGAGCTAGGTAAAAGAAAATTCATATTTGAAACATTATATGATGAAATATAGTCTTTGCTGTAAGTTGGCCGTAATGCTTTTCTCCTTTTTTTGGTTTACCGGTTTACTAGTAGCAGCTCAGAGCCTCAATCCATCAAAGAATTCCGACCCGCGTATCCTGGATACCTGGCATTATAGTCAGGTATTCAACGAAATACGGAATTACCGGGTATTTTTCCCCAGGGGATACTTTACAGATCCATCTAAACGCTATCCGGTAATTTATTTCTTTCATGGGTGGGCCCAACGCTATTTCGGCTCGGTAGTAGATTATTATGCCCAGTATGACAAGGGGACTGATAATGATGGAGACAATATGCTAAACTTCGTGTCGAATCATCAGGTGATCATAGTCAAGCTGGATGGTTATGATCAATCCGAACCCGCTCAGTATAACTTGACTCCCTATAATGTGGGTAAACCTGAGACTTTCCGTCAGTTCCCGTTGTACTTTCAGGAATTTGTAAAATATTTTGACGGTCGATACCGCACTATACCAGATCGTACCCGCAGGGCAGTCTCGGGACTTTCCATGGGAGGTTTTATGTCATTCTGGCTCAGCGGTAAATATCCGCACCTGGTAAGTGCTGCCGGTAGTTTCTGCGGCTCGCCTGAATTCCACGTGGGGCCGGTCAACATGCCGGTGGAATACAAACACGCAAATATGTATGGCAATTATGCTGGAGTTAATGTGTGGTTGCATTATGGCGACCAGGACAATTTGCGGTTTTATCACAGAGATCTCAACAAAATTTGGCCCGAGGTAATGGACAACTACCAGTTCCGCATTTATCCGGCTGCTCACATCACCTGTGGCCTGGGTGACATGTTTAGGTCATTTATGGAAACTTTTAAGGATCCTCCAGAAAAACCTCAAACCTGGGATCATATTGATGTGTATCCGGAATTTACCATTTGGGACTATCATATTAGTTCCAACAGATTTCTACCGGGGTATACTATTTTGGAAAATGTCAATGAAAAAGGATTTACCTGCTCGGTCAGGAATTTTCTGCCTGATGGTGAGCTAATGCCATTTACAAAACTTGTGGTCACCACCGCGCCAATTTATCAGCCGGATCAGGAATACACCATACACGACATCGAGGCTGGTCACTACAGTATCGATACCATCCGCAGTGACCAGCAAGGCAGACTAAAAATCCTGTTGAACGGAGCCATCCATCATATTGGCATCAACCAAATTGGCATCAACCAGACTAACGGAATGCCCTTTGTTGGTATTTTTTCGGCAACCATCACCAATTTACCAGTGGCAGTGACAGGAGAACCGGTAGAGTTTTCAATCAGTGTGTTAAACAAAGGATCCGGTCCTGCCAAGTTGGTTAAGGCTGAACTGGAAGCCTTTAAGCCAGAGCTTGTAAACGTATTGTCAAATACTTCTTTTATAGACCATCTGGCGGTGGGTGAAGTTATAGAAAGCTCGGAACCATTTTCATTTCAGGTAAATGACAACAGCATTGAGATAGTCAAATTCAAAATTACCATGACCGATCAGTCAGGCAATCAATGGAATGAATTTTTTGAAATGCAGTTACAGCCGCAACTTCCTGTTTTTGAAGATTACCACATTGCGGATGGCAGGGAATTTACCATATCCAAAGCTGGAGTTGATTCTGCAACCCTTAAACTGGGAACCGGTAACGGTGATGGGAAGATCAATCCCGGTGAATCAATAGTTGTACTGGTCAAAGATCAGGGAAAATACCACCCTAGTAGAATTTATACCTCAGATCAATATGTAAATCCATTCGGAGTAAACGTAGTGATTTCCGACAGTTGGAGTACCTATGACCATGTTGGTGGATCTGCAAAGTATTCCATTCCGGTCATTTCTTCTGATTGCCCTGAAAACCACTCGATTGAGATGATAGGTGAATACTGGCTGCCACGAGATCAAAACGGTAAAGACCATTCAATTAAGAAGTTTAAAATCGAAGTAGAGGTAACTGGAAAAGATCAGACACCGCCACAACTGGCCTGGGCAAGGGTAACCGGAGACAATGCATTGATGGCCAGGATATTTGACGGTGCTGAGGTCACGCGGGTACATGCGAAACTAATACCCGTTTCAGGGGTGATTGAGCTTGACTATATGGAGGTTCCGGTGCCAACCGATACCATTAAAATTGAATTAAATGATCAGGGTATTTCCGGTGATGTGGTGCCAGGAGACTTTGTGTTTAGTAATCAAATTGAGGAACAGTCCGGAAATTTTTACCAGGTTGAAATCAACGTCGAGGATCGTTTCGGTAATGAAAGTAATCACCGGTTACCCGAAATATTTCTAGTCCGGTAAAATTCTAAATCGTCAGTAAAATGTACAGATCAAACATTCGCAAACACGTGCTAATAGTTCTCTTTTTATTTTTCCAGGGGAACTTACTGGCAGATTTAACCAAACCCATACTTACAGTTGGCAAACTCACTCAGCAACCGGTCATTGATGGTACCCTGTCAGTAGTAGAATGGTCCAATTGCACCAGGGTCAGCGACTACGTAGTGTGGACTGGTGATTACTACATTCCGGATAGTGTAGTGACCTGGTTGGGTTATGACGATCAAAATCTTTACCTGGCATTCAAAGGGTACTTCCGGGATAAGCAAGCCTTTGACCATTTCCTGGAAGAAAAGAAACCCATTGACAGTCATTTGTGGGGTAGGCATAGCGTGGGGTTTATCCTGGGCGATGGGAAAAGCAATATTCATGTTATGGCCGGACCCACTTTATCCTTGATGGACTTCAAAAACGGTGACCTGGCTTGGAACGGGGAGTATGATTTTCAGGCATCCATTGCCGAAGATCATTGGGTGGGGGAATTCAGCATTCCCTTCAGTAATCTCGACCTAAACAATGCTCCGGAGGGCCAAACCCTAAATCTGACTTTAAAACGCACCCTACCCTCTGGAGTTTCGTCAAACTGGACCGGCCAAATTACCCTGGAATCCCAAAAACCAGTGGGTATAAACTTTGGAAGATGGCGAAAACCACAGCCAGGAAAAAATAAAATTGAGATTCATCTCACCAACAACCTGCAGAGTACCCAGGAAGTAACTTGTAAAATAGAGTTGATTCCCTTCCACGGTCCTCCGCAATACCTAAATGAGCGCAGAGCCAACGGAAGTTCAGATATGATCCTGCCCATGCGTTATGCCCCTCTCACGTTTGAGCAGACCATAGCGATTAAAACGGGAGAGTCCTTCTCCGGAAGCGTTGATTACAACCTTCCCCATGAATCCAATTATTACGCTACCCTTTGGATAGAAGATGACGGAGGAACCATTCTAAGGCGTACCACCCCATATTGGTTTTCCATTGCCAACAATAGCGAAAGAATAGACGATCTAAAGAGAATGTTGGGTGAAGTTGAGTCCAGCGGGCAGGATCAGAAGGTGCCGGAATTACTGGAAGCGTACCAACAGAACCTGAAAAGTTTGATGGATCAAAAACAGGCCTACTGGGCAGACCAGCGTTGGGATGTTTTATCACAAAAACTGGATGATCTTTACCTGAAGGTTTCCAGGTTGTACCATCGGTCCAGGAACACATCCCCGGGTGGTAATCAAAACTCTTCAGGTTACGGGATAACATTGACCCATTCCCTGAATAAGGTCAAAAAAGATCACCATTATGCAGATCCGGT
>BQJT01000118.1 GCA_021604845.1 Cyclobacteriaceae bacterium | reverse complement strand
CCATGGGTTTCAGATAAACAAAGGCGGATGGGAAAAAGGGTCACCCATTGGCGGTTATTTCTCCCCCTGGGAGAATCCAAGCCTCGAAAACCTCGCACCTGGTGAGAATTTATCCATTCGACTGGCAAAGGAAACGGCGGCATTTATCAGAGAAAACAAGGACTCCTCTTTTTTTGCAGTTTTATCGTTCTATGCAGTTCATAGCCCCATACAAACAACCCGTGAAAAATGGAATAAATTCCGTCAGAAAGCAGCAGATGCCGTAGTTCGGCCAACCGGATTTCGCATGGAGCGGGTGCTGCCCATTCGTGAAGTACAGGACAATCCCATTTATGGGGGCTTAGTTGAAACTATGGACGATGCAGTGGGGATTGTACTGGAAGAGTTAAAGTCACAGGGGTTAGATAAAAATACCATGGTAATTTTTACCTCGGATAACGGTGGTGTGTCATCCGGGGATAACTATTCGACCTCGAACTTACCCCTACGGGGAGGTAAGGGGTATCAATGGGAGGGCGGCCTGAGAGTTCCTCTATTTATTAAAGTACCCGGCCTGCAACCAGGATCCAGTGACATTCCTGCTACGGGAGCTGATATATACCCCACTATTTTAGATTTTCTAGGATTGCCCTTGCTGCCGGATCAGCATCTTGACGGTCAAAGCCTCAAACCAATATTTTCAGGTACCGGTCAACTTGACGAGCGCGCCTTGTACTGGCATTATCCTCATTACGGAAATCAGGGAGGCGAGCCTTCTTCTGTTATTCAACATAACAAATGGAAATTGATACACTACTGGGAAGATGGCCGCAGTGAACTGTACGACTTAAGGTCAGATATACATGAAGACCACAATATATTGCAGGAATTTACCCAGACAGGTACCAGGCTTGAAGGTGATTTGCTGAAATACTTATCACAAATGAAGGCACTATACCCAGAACCGGACCTCTTATTTGATTCAAAACTGTCCCAGAATAGGGAAGAATATCTTAAAACGGAATTCCTGCAGTTGCTGGAAGATCGAAGGATGGAGATTCTAAGCACTGATTATCTGCCTGATAGTACCTGGTGGGGTAGCGAGCCTCTTTTAGCCGATTAGGACCAATCGCTTAAGATTTCGGTCAGCTGTTAGTAAATAAGTCCTGCCCGATGCAGGTATCTGTGCTTAACCTCGGCCCAGATTCCACCGGAAAATCTTTTCGCTGCTCCGTTGATCACTGAAGGTAATCCCTTTCCTCGCAGGGCGTAAGTCTTCACCGAGTAGGCGCTGTCCTTAAGCTGTAATTCACCAAGATAGATTGTTTTAATATCACTGTGGCAACATACTGCGCTTTGCACGGATTCTGAAAGATATATCCCACCCGGTTCGGCAATTTCCTGTATTCTGGAGACAATATTAATACCATCACGGTAGATGTCTCCATTTTCTACTAATATTTCTCCGTAGTGGACACCAATCCTTAGTAATAAATCATGCTCCCGAAGATGTTCCTGCATCTCTAGAGCGCAATAAACCGCATCGGACGGATTGCGAAAAGTAAACATTGTACCTTCGGCCATTTCCTTTAACCAATTACCATCGAATTCTATCACCAGATCCCTCTGTATTGACCGACATTGACGTATAAGTTCCATGGCCTTGGCTTCGTTGCTGCCCATTTGCGCAGTATCGCCCACAATATCAGTGAACATAATAGCTGCCAGGGGTCTTTTTTGGGACATGGTATTATCTTTAAGTCTGTTTACAATCAGGTGCATAGCAGGCTTTGGTATAGTTGTGAAGCCATCTATTATTTGAAATACATTTTAGGTAGTGCATTTTGTACCTGGCATTAATGAATGTAACCCACAGGTCATAGATTTTTTTTTTTGTACCTTTTGGGTTACTTTTTATCATAACACCTACCTACCAGTGACAAACATGACGGACCAGCATGCGTTTGACAGAATTAAGCAAGGAGATAAATCAGCACTGGCGGAAGTTTACAAGCAAAACCGTGATTCCGTGATAAACTGGATTACCCGGAAACATCGGTGCTCCCTGGAAGAGGCCAAGGATATTTATCAGGATGCTATAGTGATTTTCTACAACAATGCGGTCAAAGGTAAAATATCAGAAATCAATTTTAGCATCAGCTCTTATTTGCATGAAGTGGTCAGAAGGCAGTTCTTAAGCAAGCTAAAGAAGGACAACAGAATGAATCGCGGTTTTATGGATTTGGTTGAGGATCGTTCTGACGCAAATCAGGAGGATGATTTACATTACCAAATGAAAATGGAGATTGTTTATAAGGCCATGCAGGAGCTGAGTGAAGCATGCAAAAAATTAATAGAGCTCAGGTATTTCACTAATTTAAGCATGGAACATATTTGTGAACAGCTTGGTTACAAGAACCCGGACACTGCTAAAAATCTAAAGTATAAGTGTATGCGTATTTTGAGGCGAAAGGTCAGCGCCATGACCCGGCTCGATACGCAAATCTAGAAAGTTTATGAAGAGTAAATATATAGATGAGTTTGATGGATACTTTTCCGGAAATTTGAGTGACCTGGAAAAGGCAGATCTTGAAAGCCGGTTAAAAACGGACCATAAGTTAGAACAGGCATTTCAGGAGTACAAATACCTAAGAAATGGCATAGACTACTCAATTATGAAAACCTTGAAAGAAGAATTGCAGGAATTAGAAGCGACACTTCCCGACATTGAGTTGGAACCTGAGACCAAATTAATTCTTGAACAAATTCCAACTTCAAGTAGCAGCACAATTTGGAAAGCTGCTGCAGCGATTGTGGCCATTGCAATTTCTGCAGGGGCGTTGTTTTACCAATTACAGTCACCATCCAGTTCCCAGGATCTTTTCAGCCAGCATTTTGAACCTTACCCAAATGAGTTTGTCAGCGCCAGTAGAGGCGCTGACCAAACTCCCGATCTTATGGTAGAAGCATTTAGGGCCTATGATTCGCACGATTATACTGCAGCAATATCCGGATTTCAGAGTATTCTGGAGCAGGAGGAAAGCCCATTGGTATTATTTTATCTGGGAAGTGCCCAACTGCATGAGGATAAAGGAACGTTAGCTATTGGTACTTTCCAGAGATTTTTGGAAATTTCACCGGACATGGTTATAGAGGGAAAGTGGTACCTCGCTTTAAGTTATTTAAATGAAAACAGGGTAGAAGATGCCCGGAAACTCCTGGAAGAGCTTAAGCAAAGCGATGAAAGAGGAGCGCAGGCCAGGAAGGTTCTGAAGCAATTGAAATGAGGTAGGGCCATGTTCAAGGAGAATTGAATACAAGTATTTTTAAACCTTAAAATTTTATAACTATGCCAATGCCATCCGGTACAACTCAAGATTCACGAGATCCTAATTCGCCTCAATGGGGTTATCTAAAAATTGGAGAAGACGTAACCAATATTACCCTTGACGAGCACATATATAAAGAATGTAAAGGTACCGAATGTGAAGGTTACCACGCAAGGTTTGAAATGCCCGAGCCGGGAGATTGGCCACTTATTTTTGATCCTGCCTGGAATGAGTACATTATGTTTTACCACAATAAGCAGAGAGACGGTAAGCTAAGACGTCTGGTAAAAGGAACTGATGTTAAATTTAAAATGAAAAAAGCTACGGTGGTGCTCGATAACCCGGAAGAAGGCGAAGCCAAAGAATTTAAGATCTGGGTAGCAAGGGTGGAAGAAGTCACCTGCGATACTAAGAGTGCTGGTGTTTATTAAACCGGTTGCTTTTTTTAATAGTCCAGAATACCAGTCCGCAAACCGCAAGTACAGATACTGCCCAAATCGGCAAGTTGGAGTTACTCGTAATGGGACCGGAAGCCCCATGTACCACCATGGCAGCCCATAAAGCCGGGTGGGCCATGGTACCCTGATTATCAGAAAGATAGTCCAGTTTGGCTTTACGCAAAGCCTGGTCAACGTCTTTGCCTTTGGCGATTTGTTTATAAAACTGCTCCAGAATTTCTGGTGTGGTGTTATCAGGGATCCTCCAGAGACTCATTACCGTGGTTGGGCAGCCAGCATAGGAAAATGCCCTGGACATGCTATACACCCCTTCCCCCTGATAGTTCCTGCCTATACCAGATTCGCATGCGCTCAATACCGCCAATCTGGTGGTAAGCTGTAAATTGTAAAGTTCGTAGGCGTATAGTGGTTCACTTTGGTCGGGATGATCGGAATTTCTAAATAACAGGCGGTTGTTTAACCGGGAAATACTATCAGAAATGCCATGAATGGCCAAATGAATGATTTGGTATTCCTGAGCATGCTCCAGGAACTTCTGCTTGGTGGCTTCAGGTCCTGAAAAGTACAAACCGTTTACAAGGCTCTTTAAAACACCAATTTCAGCAGCTGTCCCGGGAAGCTCATTCCAAAGATTCGAACCAGGGAACTCAGTAGTATTCGCATGGCTGAATCCCAATGCCCGCAGTTCCCGTGGATTTTTTCTGGGCTGCATTGCCCAAAAATTAGCGGAATAAACATAACTGGTGGGGTGAAAGAGGACAAGATACTTTAGCTGGTGATAATCTTTTTGACCTGGCTCTGGTTTTTCTACTACCAACCCTTCAAAAGGAATAAACCGGAGGGGACCATCCGCGGCAATTATTAACGGCACCTCTTTCAATTTAATCTCGTCGAACAATGCCTGATATAGTCTATAGGCATTCTGTGAAAATTCTGTAAATCTGGTAGCCTGATTGGTGAACTGAGGGCCTTCCAGCAGATCCTGTTGATATGCTTTGATTAATTCCAATACCGGGCCAATCGGTTGTCTGGATAATCTGAGGTTATCTTCCTCAATAACCAATGAAAAAAGAGTACTATCGCCCCAGAAATAGTCAAGCAATACCCGGTTTTCCGCACCAAGTTGTGCCTGAATTGTATTGAGGTCCAGCAGTTTATTTTTCACCATGGTGGTGTAAGAGGGATAAATAGAGTCCAGTGATTGATAGAAGTCTTCAAGGTCAACGGTGGATTGAAATACCTTCTCTTCTAAATTCTGTATCTGCTGGTCATCCGTTGTAGTCTTTCGTTCAATTTCAAGATTTCGGGTATTTGAGGCTAACCGTGATTTAATGAGGTTCTCAACCGCAACCAGCGAGTCGGGGATTCCTAATAATTTGTTTCTTTCTAAATCGCTGAAGGTATCAAACAGCAGTCGGGCCTTACTTTTCTCCATCAATAAAAAAGTTGTCTCCAGATACTTGTTATCCCCTGTTAGGTTAAAAAGCTCAAAACATACATTCAGGGCGTTCTCAAAAACTCCATAGTAGTCCCTGGCCAATAGCAAGGCAGATCCATCCAATTGGTACAACTTTTGATTTTGATCCAATAGGTCAATTGCAACCATCAGGGTTTCTAGCGATTGTGTTAGTTGCTTGATTTTCTGATCCCGTTGATAGATTCTTTCAAGCACTGTGGCTTTTGACCAAAGGGCTTCCAATAGCCTGCCGTCATTGGTATAGAATTCGGCTTTGGGGTTCTCAACTACACTTAGGCTGTTAAAATCTGCACCCGATCCCGCAACGATAGCTTGTTGATAGTAATTTAACGCTGAATCGAGTTCTCCTTTTGCTTCGAATAATTCACCCATACTACCCAAACTGCTGGAGGAGTGGAAATTCTTTTCTCCAAAAATAAGTTTACGCATTTTGACTGAGCGGGATAAATAATGGTAGGCCGAATCGAACTGATTTCGATGTGTATAATTGATGCCAATGTTTTGATAAATCAAACTTATTGCATCATCCACACCATCTAAGTTCTTATAAATTTTTAGAGCCTTTAGATAATGAAAGTAAGCGCTATCATATTTTTCGTTTTCAGTATAATTACTGCCTACGGAATTGTAATAATTGGCTAAATCCTTTTTTTGTGTATTGGAAAGTGGCTGCTGTTCCAACAGTAAGCTTATTGCTTTAAAATTATATTTGTTCGATTGCTCATGGTCCTGCATATCCAGGTAAAGATTCCCTAATAGATTATAGCAACGGGTTTGGTCATTTATTGTATTATTTTTATGTATGGACAAGGCTTTTAACCCATAAACTCCTGCCTTATCTGAGTCCGCCAAACCACGATACGCAGAAGCCAGGTAGTAATAGGTATTTCCAGCTTTTAGTAAACTCGGGCAATCAAGCTGCTCAATGATATCGGTAGCTTTGGTTAAGTACTTTTTGGCATTGAGAAATTGCTGGCGAAACAAATACATTTCACCAATTGCGCTGTAGCTTAAGGCTACATCGATATGGATTTCACCAAGTAATCGCTTTCGTATTTCAAGCGCCTGATTGTAAGCTTGTAACGAGGCATCATACTGCTTTTGCCAGTCATAATTAACCCCTTGAATAAAATAGACAGTTGCAAGTTCTATTGAGTCTCCATTGAGATGATCATTAATGATCATTAAGCTTTGGTTTAAAATAGACAGGGCCGTATCGTATTTACTGGTGGTGCGCAGAATATCGCTAATGAGATCACTGGCTTTCAACAGACCTTTCCAATTTTTCTCCCGCTTGAACTTTTTAGCAGCCATTTGGTAGAACCCTAAAGCGTTTTCGAATTGCTCTAATTCCCTCAGTGAATCTGCTTCTCTCAGATAGGGATGCTGGTATGACAATTCCCAATAATCCTGGCAAGGGTTATTGTATGCACTTTTCAATCCAATCCCTGCAACCGATATAGAGCTATTAATTACCAGAGCAATAAGAGTGATTTTGGACACCAGCTGCATCTTTTTTTACACTTTGAAAAATATAATTTAGAGATTTTTAACTGCTTAACATAGTGACAATCCTGTATAATAAATATATTTTAGGTCAGCATTTATTCTCATTTGCACAGCATGGACTCAGAATTCAGCATGCCACAATTAAAGTACCTTTTCACTTATAGAGTTTTATGGACTATTCATTTTATCCACGTAATCTGAGAATTACAGTAAACCTGTTTTTGTTTTGTCTTATAGTTTTTATTCTGGTAATCGCTAAAAATTTTCTGGTGCCAATAGCATGGGCATTGCTGATCAGCCTGGCATCCCTTAGATTTCTGGAACGTATGCATGAGAAATTGGGGCTCAGGTGGGGGCTGTTAGTTTTTATTCATTTATTCCTGATGTTGTTGATAATAGTTGGAGTAGTTGGATTTCTGTTGGGTGAAATGAAGTTAATTATTACCAACTCACCTGAGTTGGATACCAAAATCCAGTCAGTTGATAGTATGCTACGGGTGTGGTTGTCGGGGTTGGGGTTGGATACACAAGATATGTTCAATGTTAAGTCATTGGCAAAACGCCTTTCTGATTTTTCCAATTTTCTGTTTGCAATGGTAGGGAACGTAGGCCATGTATTTGGAGATATTGTGCTAAGTCTCATTTATTCATTTTTCCTGTTATTTTATAAAGATTTGCTTTCCCGGTTTTTCAGAATGAAATACAGCGATAAGCATAAGCTCCAAAGGATTCACGGATTTGCGGAAAGTTCATTGTCCGTCATTAGTGACTATTTAAGCGGGACCCTGATAATGACAGTATTAATGGGAGCGATGATCTATATATTTTTGTTGATACTGGGTATAAAGTACGCTCTGTTCTGGGCGGTGTTTGCCGCTGTGTTAAACCTTATACCATATATCGGGAATGCCCTGGCCCTGGTTGCACTGGCAGTTTATGCTTTTTTAACCAAAGACAGCGCCTGGTATCCGGTTTTGGCAGTGGCCGTGTTGGTTTTCTCCAATGCGATTCAGGAGAATATCTTCAGACCGTTGATTGTGGGAGATAAGTTAAGTTTGAATGCACTGACCGTGTTTATCTCAGTAATCGTTGGTGGATTATTGTGGGGAGTTTCGGGTATGGTGATGTTTATACCTGTCGCAGGAATTATCAAAATAATTCTTGAAGGCAAGGAGAGTACTCGTCCTTATGCACTGTTCTTTGGAGAGCCTAAAGTTCCGTAGGCATAAAATTTGTGATCAAAATGCTTCATTAACTCCGAAATAAAAACCACTGTTGTCATCTTTACCAGCCCCAATATCCAATCGTAGAATTGTATTTTGATCTTTTAACAATTTGAACCGGATTCCTCCTCCTACGCTGGGATTAAAATCGTCAAGAAATTCCCCGGGAAGTTCCGCTACTTCGCCCACCAGGGCGAAACCTGCCAGGGTCCATCTTGGGTGAAATTTATATCGATATTCACCCTGTAGTACGTATTGATGATTGTCTATAAACCTGCCTCTGAAATATCCACGTGCTCGTTCGCCGCCTCCGAACCAGGACATGGCTTGAAATGGAATTTCTCCATAAGTACTTTCGGAGTAGGCCTGGAATGCTAAAACACCTTTGGTCCCGATCGCGAGATATGTTCTAAGGTCAACTATGAACTTATTAAAACTATAAGATGCACCCAGAATTTCGCTTGAAAATCGTGCGCTTAACTGCATGAAATGACCAGAACTTGGAGCCTCCACAATATCTCGGCTATCCAGATTGAATACCACGCCTAAACCACTTACAGTGGCTTCATCAGCACCCAACACAGTTCCTGAATCGAGTATTCCTCCTTCTTCCACATCTGTTACATTATGATGTTCAAAAACATACTCAAACCCAAAATTTAACGAAGGGGGGAGCCGTTTAAGAAAACGGGCTTTGAGTTCGAAAGAGGTCATATCATAGGCCTCTTTATCTTCTTCAAGGCTGTTGTTACCAATCCCCCAAAAGCTGTTTGGGAAAATGCGAAATTTTAGATCAGTGTCCAGGAAATAGTTTCCACGCTCAAGGTAAATCTGAGGTTTAGCTTCGAACATGAACTGTTTCTTACTGGTAGTTATCGCGCTGACAAACATATTAGATAACCGGGCATTATAAATATTGGTTTTGCGCAGCAGGAACAGTTGAGCACCGGCGCCAAATCCGAAGCCAGTTTCCGGGGTGGAAAACAATACCGGCAAGGCGATTATCTTGAGTTTCTTTCCATCCCGTAATGTGTCGGACTGATAAACTGCACCTTCCTGCTGTTGGGCAAACAGCGCTGGAGTGATCAGGAAAAGGTACAGAAGGTATATACTTTTCACTAAAAGAAGAATTCGTCTAGTAAAACATTAAATCCAAAAGAGAATAATAGATTACCGCTTCTGATAGATACCTTATCTTTGGATTGGCCCGACTCTAGTTCCCGATTGGCATTTACCCAAATACTGTTTAATCCAATACCCAGGTCAAAGACTATTCTATCATGCATCACGTATGAATATCCAAGCTGCATTAATAAACCAAACCCTCCACCTTTCAATTCCTCCTGGGTAGGGGTCCCGGTTAATACCACTACAGTCTTTTCACGAAATCTCGTATATCCGGGAGCAATTGAAAAGAATATTGAACCCAATTCATTATCGGATAAATAATAGGACAACAATGGAGCCGCCAACAAGATTTCACTTTCCAATTCAACAAATCGGCGGCTGTTGTCCCGTTGCATTTTAAATATACCACCTAACAACCACCTGTTTTTGAAAAATTTTCCAGTACTAAAATCAAAAGAGTATTGATTCGTAAAAGTCCGGTTGGAAACCGTATCAAGTGTTGCTGATCCTGAACTGATACTGCCTGAGAGACCTGTAAGCCAGCGTCCTTTTCTGAATGATGTGGTGATACTATCAGATTGAACCTGTTGACCATAGAAGGGGAGTACCAATACAAATGTTCCCAAAATTATGAGCAACACCACCTGTTGCTTCTTAAGCCATATAAGTAAGCTGCTCATTGGACTAATATAGCCAGTAGCATTTACTTAACCTATTTTATAATTATGGCTACTCAACCGGAATTAAACTGGAAACGTGCAACTAGGGCATGAGTGTATCTATGCACGTTTGAAGGTAATGGTAAAAGTGGTGCCCTTGCCCAATTCACTGTCCACCTCAATATTTGCATCGTGACTATTTAGTATGTTTAAGGTTGAGGTTAGTCCAAGACCCAGACCCTTTTTCTTTCCTGTAAAGAAAGGGTCAAATAATTGATGTAGCTGATCCTTGGCGATTCCTAACCCATCATCTGTTATTATCACAATACATTCTTCTTCTGACAGTTTGGTTTCTAATTTCACCAATCCATTATCAGCAATTGCTTCTATTGCATTGATAATTATGTTTAGCAAGGCAACCCGTACTTTTTCGCCATCAACCGGTATACCGCACATGTCTTGTTGGTAGTTCTTGATAATTTTTATTTTTCGAAGTTGTATGCGATCCATTGACAGTGAGATGGCTTCGTCTAAAATATCGTTAATGTTATGGTGCCTTTTGTCCAAAGCTGCCTGCTGTGCAGAGTCCATCAGTTTCCTTATAAGATCCTCAATACGCTTGCTGTTTCTGGATATCATTTCCAGAAACATCTGAGTAGGTTCTTCAACCTCTGCCTTTAGTTGTTCAGTAGCCAGGGTTATATTTGTCAGGGGATTACGAATTTCATGGGCTATTGACTTTGCCATACGTTCACTACTGGCCACTTTTTCCACCTGCCTTTTCCGGTTTCTTGATTTCCGAAGTATTTCCTGCTGAGTTTTTTCGGCAGTAATGTCTTTGATAATACCCAGGTACTCCTGTATCTTGTTATCCGGTCCAATTTTTGGTATCGCTCTGGCCTCCAGGTACTTTAAATACTCTCCTGGCTGTATCCTGAAACTTAAATCATACGGTTGATTTTTTTTTATAGCACTTTCAATAGTTGCCTCGATCTCAATCCTGTCCTCAGGAACTATGCTGTTGATAAACAGGGAATAACTCGGTACAGAGGAATCATCAATCTCAAAAATCTCATATACTTTAGATGACCAAACCACTTTTGAATCTCTTAAATCCCATGACCAGCTTCCTAAATTAGCAAGGTCCTGTGCCTCAGATAATAGTTTTTCTTTCCTCAACAGCTCAGATTCATAGTGTTTCATTCTGGAAATATCCAGAAATGTCACTACGAACCCATCGTCTAATTTCACTGCCTGAACATGAAACCACTTACTAATTTCTTCAGTTGTATATTCGATATCAAATACACAAGATTTACCTGATTCAACAACCTCCACATATTTGTCAAACAAACCAAAATCACGGTTTTCAGGCATTTCTTCTAACAGCTTTTTATCTAAAAGATCAATGGGTTTCATGCCCACCAGCGATCGTGCTTCAGGATTAATAAATTTCCATTGGAAATCGATAATACGAGCCTGATGGTCACGAACTGAAGTAAATACCATAATCCCATTTAATGAGACATTTAAAATTTTCAACAATGAGTGGCGGGTGTTCAATACGAGTGGGGCTAATGCAATGCTAAAGTTCTATGTTATAAGCTTTCAGCTTATTGTATAGGGTCTTTCGGTGTATCTTCAATATGTTCGCAGTCATGGTTTTGTTGTTTCCTGTTTTCTCCAGGATATCTAAAATTGCCTGCCTTTCGGCAATTTCGGATATTGACTTTAAGTTGGCAGCATCTGCACTACCGGTATCCGGTTCTATTCCTGCAGCAAGGTAGATCGGATTAACGATCTCTTCGGGTAAATGCTCCTCAATAATTTCCCGTTCGGCACATAGCAAGACCGCTCTTTTTACCACGTTCTTGAGTTCCCTGAGATTTCCATGCCAGTAGTAGTCCTGCAGTCTTTTGGAGACCTTCGGGTGGAACCCACTGACTTCCTTACCCAATGATCGATTGGCCATATTCAGAAAGTGTTGAGCGTAAACCATTATATCCGATTTACGTTCTCGCAAAGGTGTCAGATTGATGGTAAATTCGTTGAACCGATAAAAAAGATCTTCTCTAAAATTACCTTCACGAACTGATTTAGCAAGGTCTTCATTGGTGGCAGTAAGCACCCTTACATCCACGGTGATTTGCGAATTACTACCCAGCCGTTTGATCTGCTTCTCCTGCAGTACCCTCAGTAGTTTCACCTGGTTTTCATAGGAAAGATTGCCAATTTCATCGAGAAAAAGAGTGCCACCATTAGCATATTCAAAGCTTCCCTGTTTATCCTTAATTGCCCCGGTAAATGCACCTTTAACATGACCAAAAAGTTCACTGCCGGCGAGTTCCTGGGGTAAGGCACCACAGTCCACCGTTACAAACGGGCCATTTTTCCTGGCACTTTTATCATGGATCGCTCTGGCAATATACTCCTTTCCGGTACCGGTTTCCCCCAAAATTACCACCGACATATCGGTTGGGGCAATCAATGATATATGCTTTAAAACCTGCTTCGACTGGTTACTTATACCTTCAACAAATTTATCAGGAACTCTCTTTATTTTTTTTGGTAACCCCTTGGTGTCCAGTGACTCTTTTACTATTTGGAGAAATTCATCAGGGTATAAAGGTTTGGTCACATAATCGTATACACCCAGTTTCATGGCTTGTACAGCGATTTTCACATCCGAGTATCCGGTAATCATAATGATCTGACACTGATGATCAACTACCTTTATTTTTTTAACCAGATCCAGTCCGCTATCATCCGGTAATTTGAAATCACAAACGATTAAATCAAACTTGTCGTTTTTTATTAGCTCTAAAGCTTCTTTGCAGAGACCTGCCTGCTCAGTTTTATAGCCTTCTTTTTCTAAGAATCTGGATAAAAGTGTTCTTATGTCCTTATCATCATCAACAATTAGTATTCGATTCATACCATTCCGGGGTTATTAATGTCAAGAATTGACTGGGTGATTGTATTCATATCAAACGGTTTTTTAACAAAATCAGCTGCCCCGCGCTCTAATACCAACTCTCTTTTATTGTCGTAAGCACTTATTACCAGAAATGCCGATGATATATTCTTTATCACCGGTATCATCTCCAGACCAGAACCATCTGGGAGGTTAAGGTCAAGTACTACGATGCTGGGTTTGAATTGATGGATCTTTCTATTACCATCCTCAAGAGTTAATGCATATTGCATTTGATAACCCAATTTACCTAACGCATACGAAAGCAATAGGCACAGTTCCTCCTCATCGTCAATTATTAATATGGTTTGTTGCTCAGTTTTGATATTATCAGCTCATTTTGACTTTAATGCTATCAACGTTTGTGCCAATTTCTGGCAGCATCCTGACACTGTTTCCGCGGTATCTTTTTGTTCGTACGGATAGTTATGGCCCCGGCCAGTGTATAGAAATATACACACTGTTACATAATATCTAAAAAAAAGGAGACAGCCTAATAGGCTGGGCTGTAAGTTGGGTCAGGCTTTGTTCCTGGTCCAACTTCAAGTTGGAACCAATGTTTGGAATTCGGCTATCATATTTCCGACATTAAATTAGTTGGCGGCTAATCGTTGGTATAGATTTGGATAAAGAAGCTTGAAAAGTTAACTAAAACTCATATGAAACTATCCAGTATCAACCCATTTAACCAGGAAGTTATCAAAACATTTGATACGTTGAACCAAGATCAGTTGGAACAGAAAGTCTATAAGTCTGAAACAGCTTTTTCAGCCTGGAAGAAATCTGGATACAGTGAAAGGTCTAACCTGTTAAGAAGGGTATCAAAGAACCTTAGGACCAATCAGGAAAATCTTGCCAAAATTATTACCATGGAAATGGGAAAACCAGTTACTCAATCCAGAGCAGAAGTTGAAAAATGCGCCTGGGTTTGTGAATTTTATGCTGAAAACGGGCAAAAGTTTCTTGAAAAAGAGCGCATCGACACAGATGCCAAAGAGAGTTGGGTGGAGTATCAACCGTTGGGTCCGGTCTTGGCAATTATGCCTTGGAATTATCCATTGTGGCAAGTCTTTAGATTTGCTGCACCTGCAGTAATGGCCGGAAATTCCTGCTTGCTGAAACATGCTTCTAACGTCAGCCTTTGTTCATTAAATATTGAAACTATATTTAATGAAGCCAAAGCTCCAAAAGGATTATTTCAGACATTATTAATCCAATCCAAACAAGTGGAAGCTGTTATTAAACATCAAGCGATTAAGGCGGTGACTTTAACCGGGAGTGAGCCAGCGGGAGCCAGTGTCGCAGCTATTGCCGGAAAAAATATAAAAAAATCAGTGCTGGAATTGGGAGGCAGTAATGCTTTTATAGTTTTAGCAGATGCCGATTTGGACATAATCATGGAGGATGCGGTAAATGGAAGATTCCAAAATACCGGACAGAGTTGTATAGCCGCGAAAAGATTCATACTAAGTGAAAAAATTGAAAAGGAGTTCATTGATCGTTTTACAGACCGGGTGAAATCTTTAAAGGTGGGAAACCCACTGAACGAGGCAACGGAAGTTGGTCCAATGGCACGGGTGGACCTTGCGGAAGAATTAGAAGGGCAAGTAAAGGCGTCAGTTAAAGAAGGAGCACATTTGCTTTTAGGCGGGAACCGGGATCGCGCCCACTTCGAACCCAGCATACTTACCCGGGTTGAGCCCGGGATGCCAGCATTTGACCAGGAATTGTTCGGTCCGGTGGCTGCATTTACTACTGTATCCGGTCCCGAGGAAGCATTGCAACTGACCAACAACTCCCGGTTTGGTCTGGGTGCAACTGTTTGTACTTCAGATCCGGAGAAAGCAAGGTATTTTATCGAAGGGGTTGATGATGGTGCAGTATTCGTGAATAGTATGGTTAAGTCGGATCCCCGATTGCCTTTTGGGGGAACGAAATATTCGGGGTACGGAAGAGAGCTTTCCAGTCATGGGATAAAGGAGTTTGTGAACATCAAGACGGTGTATATGAAATAGCTGGCCACTAGTTGCACATTTCCCAAATACAACCTTCAATCCGTGAAAGTTGAATACCACTCTGGTACATTTTGC
>BQJT01000117.1 GCA_021604845.1 Cyclobacteriaceae bacterium | reverse complement strand
GATTTTAGATTTTAGATTTTAGATTTGCTGCTGGTCTTGATTGATATTCAAAGATTGCTGTATACCTGTTAAATTCTGTTATTCTTTTTAAGCCTTTACTGTGTTGGGGAGATCCGCCATTCTCAACCCCAGGCGGTGCGCAGTGAGCTATGAGTTTTGTGCTATGCGCTGTGCAATATGTTCGACAGCATTTGCCCTATCCCCTTGCCCCGCTAACAAACTGTGCTCCATACTGTTGCTCGCTCCATATCCTGTATGCTCCATACTGTTGCTCTTGCTCTATATCATATGCGTTACGTTCTGAAGGCTCCCCAGGTACTGCTGTGTTTCAATACCAAACCTGTCTAAAAACTCTAATCCCTCATCCTTCTCCAGTCCTTTAAAGACCGCGTAGGACCTCAGGTATACTACCTTAAGAATTCCCATGGCAAATATTATGCGGGCACAACTCAAACAAGGTGAAAGTGTAACATAAAGTGTAGAACCTTCAACACTCGACTTATTCTTAACCGCGTACAGGATTGCATTCTGCTCTGCATGCAGTGCAAGGCTGCAACTTCCTTTGGAACTTCTGGGGCAACCTTCTTCTGGCCACTCTTCATCACAGTTGTGAGTTCCCGCTGGTGGACCGTTATACCCAATCGAAATAATCCGTGTATCCTTAGTCAGTACGGCCCCCACATGTCGCTTTATGCAATGTGATCTTTTAGCCAGGTTAACTGCCAGCTCCATGTATATATCGTCAAACGCAGGTCGTTCCGTCACAAAGTTTACTTTTTATTTCCCCAAAATTCAGTTTGGTAAAATTATTGTATATGATTAATATCGCCAACAAGAATTTAAAATTACCGTAATGACTAAGAAACTCAAGCTGTTACTAATTTTCACCATACTTGCTTGTTGGAATTTACCCGAAGCACATGCACAGGAAGCTTTGAAACCACGACCAAGCCCCTTGGAAATGGTTACAATGAAGTATGAAGATACCTATGTGAAAATCACCTACGGACGACCACATAAACGGGGTCGAAATATTTTTGGTGATTTACTTCCCTACGGCGAGGTCTGGAGGACCGGAGCCAACGAAGCCACAGAAATCACCATTACCGGTACCGTAAAGTTAGGGGAACATCAGGTCAAACCAGGTACCTATACGCTATTCTCCATCCCGGAAAAAGACCATTGGACCATCATCCTTAATAGTGAGTTAGGCCAATGGGGGGCCTACAACTACAACGCCAAATTGGATGTTATACGTTTCGATGTACCGACTTCTACCACAGAAGAAGTATATGAACCTTTCACCATTGAATTTGAACAGAAAGCAAATAGCGCTGAATTGGTGATGATGTGGGACAATACTAAAGTTGCCATTCCTCTGGAGTTTATGTAAAGTTTGTGAAATATTGAGTTGGCGGGTCGGTGAGTTAGTGACTTAGTGTAACTTTCCGAAACATTTTTCGCCGTTTTGTCATTTGTAATTGGTTATTTCTAATCTCAGCCATGGTTGCCATTAACAATCTTTCGTACTTTATCGGGGACCGGGCACTTTTCGATAACGCTTCCCTTCACATAAAAAATCGCGACAAAATTGGTTTAGTTGGTCTGAATGGAACCGGTAAATCAACTTTATTACGTCTGATTAATGGCAGCTATCAGCCAGGAGCCGGGGCTATCAGTAAAAGTAAGGAGTGCACCATCGGTTATCTTGATCAGGACCTGCTCTCCTATAATTCTAAAGAATCCATACTCCATGTTGCCATGCAGGCTTATAAGGAAGCCTGTAGTTTACAGGAACAGATCGAGCAAACGCTTAAAGAACTGGACAGTAATTATCAGGATGAAACGGTATTAAAACTGACCAGACTTCAAGAAGAGTTTGACCGACTGGATGGTTATACTATGCAGGCCAGGGCAGAAGAAGTACTGGAAGGTATTGGTTTTAGTACAAGTGATCTGGGTGAACCTTTAAATCAGTTTTCCGGGGGTTGGCGTATGCGGGTCATACTCGCCAGGCTATTATTGGAAAAACCCGATTTGCTACTGCTTGACGAACCCACAAACCACCTGGATCTACCCTCGATAAAATGGGTCGAACAATATCTAAGAGCTTATGAGGGGGCGGTAGTGGTGGTTTCTCATGACAGAGAGTTCCTTGACCAGGTTGCCACCACAATAGTTGAAGTGGACCAAATGAAGTTGATTCCTTATAGTGGTAACTACAGCTTTTATCTGGAGGAAAAAGCCCTGAGGGATGAGATTCAGAATAATGCATTTTTAAATCAGCAACAAAAGATTAAGCAAACAGAACAATTTATCAGTCGATTCAGGGCAAAAGCCAGCAAGGCACGTCAGGTTCAATCACGGATTAAATCATTGGAGCGGATGGATCGTATTGGTGAAGTATCTGATACTATGTCGCCTGTGAATTTCAGGTTTACGTTTCAGCAGAAATCAGGTAGGACAGTATGCGAATTGAAACGAATCTCGAAAGCCTACAGCGATTCAGTAATATTTAAGGATACTTCCGCGATCATCGAAAGAGGAAAAAAGATCGCACTTATTGGTGCCAATGGAAAAGGTAAATCAACGCTTTTAAGAATCATTGCCGGTACCGAAAAAATTACCGGCGAATCCATCCTTGGTTACAATGTAAATATGGCTTTTTATGCACAGCACCAGTTGGAGGCTTTACACCTGGACAACGAAATCCTGGAAGAGTTGAAACAATGTGGTAGTGGCAAGACCGAGTTGGAACTACGGAGTATCCTTGGGTGCTTCCTGTTTTCTGATGATGAGGTATTTAAAAGGATAAAGGTGCTATCAGGGGGAGAAAAATCCAGGGTAGCACTGGCAAAAACATTAATCTCTGAATCCAACTTCCTACTGTTGGATGAGCCAACAAACCACCTGGATATGCAGTCGGTGCAAATCCTCATTCAGGCACTGAATCAGTTTAAGGGCACTTTCGTGATCGTAAGCCATGATCGTCATTTCATTAGTAAGGTGGCAGACACCATCTGGTACATTGAAGATCAACAAATCAAGATATATCCCGGAACATATGGAGAATATGAATATTGGCAATCCAACCGAACATCAAAGACCGTGGAAATACCAGCTTCCCCTAAATCCAAAAAGGGAAAGTCCACGGTAAAGAAAAAAAAATTAGAGAAAAACCAATTACAGGAACTACAGAGTCAGTTGAAAAATAATGAAGACCGTATAACAAAATTGGAATCTGAAAAACTACAATTGGAGCAAAAGTTATCAGATCCTTTGATTTACAGTAATCCGGATCTTTTAAAGCAGGCTTCCGACGCTTTTAAGAAAAATCAGGGAGAACTGGAGATCGTAAATAAAGAGTGGGAGGAAATAGCCACTCAAATCGATAAACTGGAATGATAGTTAAAAACTAACCCCTACGCTGATACCCACCCTTTGCAACGTCCGTTCTTCCACGCTGGTTAAGCTACTGCCATTTCCCAGATCTACCGGTTCAAAATGCCTGGTTGCTTCCTGTCGTACATAGCTGACTTTAAAGTGCCAGCTGTAAGTTGCTAAATGCCATCGAACTCCAACACTGGGGCTGAGGTAAAAACCACCATCCAGTTGATCCACCTGAACAACATGATCCCGGTCTGAAGCAAAACTCCAGCCAACATTAAGTTGATGAAACGGAGTTATCCTGCCTTCCAGCCAATCACCCTGGAGATCCAGGTAAAGAGGCACATGACGTTGATCTGTGTAATAATTCACACCAACTCCTAAGCCAATCCCCAGCATTCGTTTAAACCGGTACCCACCTGTGAATGAAGCTGAGAAACTAGCTTCATTTTCGAATGAATGATGACCCTTTCCAACCAGAACTCCAGTGGAAAGCTCATAATAGGGTCCCTCCCTCCTATCCAAATACAGTTTAGGATTGAACTTTCCTGTTTTGATCAGCTTAACCATTTTCTCTGGTATAAGCAGCGAATCTTCCTCGGTTAAAAATATTCTAACCTGCCCTTGTTCCATTTCAGTGAGTCCCCAGATGATACTGCCGTTTTGTAGCACAATCTTATCCACAAAGCGGTCTGTCTGGGCACTGGAAACCTGGAACAATAGCATTGATAGTACCAGTGTCCAGACAGAAATCCAAGCTTTATCACACAACTTCATACGCTATTTTGAATTTATCACACTAAGCAATTTTAGCGCTTCCGGGTTTGCATAATCGTACTGGTAAATCCCATCGTCCCCTACCAAAATTAAATGGCTGTCGATGGCAATTACATCATACGCGTGAATATCCTTCAGATGGGCTATTAAATTCTGATCAATTGTCTGGTTATTACCTGCATCAAATACCTTTAATCCGTATTTACCTTCACAAACAAATAAGATATCACTGTCAATGGCCAGGCCATGAGGATGCTCCATGGGATAACTTTTTAGTAGTTGCGGTCTTTCTATGGTACTAATATCGACAACGTCCAATTGGTTGTCGATCCCAAAACACCTGTTTCCGGTACGCAGGGTGATATAAGCGATATCGTCCTGGGCGACTACCGGATCGCAAGCCATAGCATGGGCGAAACCACTTAGGAAGGTTGGATTCCTGGGGTCTGAATTGTCAAAGATCTGCATACCCGTGTTTGATCCAATGAACAATTTATCATGATACGGGAAAATTGTTTCAATGCCCCAGCCCAGTTCCACCAGGCTCACCTCGTTTGGTGATCTCAATTGATCAATGTCAAATACATGCATGGTCCAGCTATCTACCACGTATAGGAAGTTAGTATGAATGGCAAATCTGGCAAAGGAGCCACCCAGCCCGCTGCCGGAGCTACCGGAGTTACTTTCCGCACTGGAGAGCGCTCTTGCCGCCTGATCTGTTGATAACCAGATCCCTCCTCCTCTGTTGGGAAACACTACCGGGTTCTCAGCACAATCATTCACCTGAATAGATTCGATTTCTGTGAAGTCGGTAATGAACCCCGTCTCTTCACTGCTATAGAAACCCATTATTTCGAAATTGTTAAGTACATTCTCTATGCGTACCACCTGTTCCACCTGCCTTGGATTCGAGATATCAAGTACTACCAGATCTACAAAACTATCCACATACATGATATCCCCTTTAACCGCGACATCAAAACTGCCAGGTATGTTAATGAAACTTAGTGCAGTGGGGTTGGTCTTATCATTGTTATCGAAAATATGGATCCCTTTGCCTCTTTCACTTACAAAAAGATAGTGATCTTTCCGATATATTTTTCCGGGATTTTCAAGTGCCTTAGGTGCAAGGCTTGCAAATGATGAACGAACTTCGCTTGCCGTGGTATATATTGGTTCGAGATAAATATAAGTTTCAGTACTCTCACAATCGTCTGTACAACTGAGCATGGTTAATGCCACAGAAATTATGGTTCCGAGCACTAATGCGGTTACCAGATTACTCCAAATTTTGTATTGCTGTTTCATAGTTTTTAAAATTTTTAAATTTGCCCTGATCCCGTGTTATTTAAATACATATTTTATCCCCACACCAACGCCAAAGGATGATGGGGAGCTGGTATAACTCACTTCTGGCCTGGTAAAATCTGTGATTGCGAGTTTGTACCGGGGTTCCAGTGTAACCAAATATCTGGGTAAGATTTCATAGCTCGCCTGTGCACCCAGTAATCCATTAAAATACACTGATCTAAAAGGGGCACTCGACCCTGGATTGATGGTAACCGATTCCAGTGTTTGATCTACCGCTGAGATCCTGTTTTTAAGGAAAAAATCACTGGCAATTCCAGCGTTTAACAGGAGTTTAACTTTTCTATCCACTACCAGATATCCTGCCAGTACGGGTACCGACAAAAATTGAAAAGTGTTATCCAGTTCGGCGGGTTCGTATGAAACATCGCTAAGCCTGGATTCTGAAAGGTCCAGAGATTCAATAGTGCTGGAGAAAACCGGTGTGTTGTCAATTACCAAATTGGTACTGCTCTGAATACTGTTATTTAGATACTGTAGACCACTGCTTAACTGCCAGCGATCGGATATCCTCATACCCATTTCCATACCAATGGACATGGACAACCCGGAATTGTGTTGTTCACCAATACTGGGATTACTAAAAGCGGTGCTCCCTGGTGAAGCCAATGCATTAGCAGCAGTCCCATTCTGAACATTATAATTAGGGTCAAAGTATCCAGGGGCCATATTAAGACCGGCCCACAATCTTGACCCTGGTGAGCTCTCTTTGTTGGGAAATACCACCACTCCAATCACATTTTCAGACGGCTCCGGGAGGCTCAAAGCTTCTAATGTAGATTCATGCCTACCCTTAACCTGCACAAGTTGGTCAATGTTTCTTTTGACATCCGTTGCCTCATTTCTAGCATTTTGGTACCCCAGGTTTTGAGTATCTCCGGACGGAGATGCTGTTAAGGGGGAAACCTGGCTAACCTGTCCGGCACTATTTTTCTGGTCATCCAGGATATTCTGATTCTTAACAGTAGTGCTGCTACTCGAGTTGGGAGTTGAGCGTGTCGGTTCCTCGGTATTGCGCCCACTGGCATTTAGCTGCTGACTGTGGTAGTCTTGCGAATTGTCTTCTTCAATTGCAGACTCAACTTTACCTGCAGACTCAACTTTATCGGGATTCTGGGTTTGTGGAATGCTCCCAATTGGGCTCTGACCTGTTTCTTCCTGTTTAACATCGCTTTCATGCCGGGCAAGTTGACCCGAATGCTGCGAATCTAGAGCCATATAGCCGATAAATCCGGCAACCAGTATCACACCAGCTGCAGCAACCCATCGATAGAATGCCATACCTCGACGAAAGCGAGCAGCTTCTTCATTGGCTATTCCAGCCTCGATGCCTACCCACAAACGATCGGAAGGTTCAGCCTCTGCACCATCAAAGGTGTCTCTCCATACTTTTTCGAATTCGCTCTTTCCCATTTTACTGGTACTTTTCGTAATTAATATTATTCGCCTTGGAAACTAATTGTCTCAGAATTGTTCGTGCTCTGGCATACTGGGATTTGGATGTCCCATCACTGATTTCGAGCATCTCTGCTATTTCCCGATGATTATACCCCTCTATAGCGTACAGGTTGAAAATTACCTGACAACCTACCGGAAGCGTCTGAATCATTCCTAACAATTCCTCCAGGCTGCAGTTTGAAATAGCCTGATCCGCCAATGTTGTGTTGGTGGCATCATCCAATTCCAACATAGGGAATAAGTACAGCTTACCGCGTTGAAAGTTGAGCGCGGTGTTTACCACTATCTTTTTGATCCAGTAACCCAAAGTGCTTTGCTTTTTAAAATTTTTTATATTCTTAAACACCTTAATAAACGCATCCTGAAGAATATCTTCGGCATCTGATCGACTTTTGCAATACCTCATACAAACCATGAGCATCGAAGCTGAGTAGCGCTGATACAACTCACGCTGAAGAGTGCGGTCTCCTTTACAACAGCCGTCTATTAATTGTGCTTCACTTATTTTCAAGCCACCAGCGGTTTTTTATTTGCTTAGCTATAATAACAAGACCCCATTTTTGTAAAAAGGGTTGGAATTTTAGTTTTTTTAAAGAATTAGCTAGCTTTAGTTGGTTATGCAAAGCTTTCATTTGTTCAGGGTAGTAAAATTACTATGCCTTCCTCTCTTTATCGGATGTGTTCCTTTGGATCAGGCATCCACAAACATGAATTCCTCTTCATCTTATCCCAAAAAGCTGCTTTTGGACAATCATGTATATGAAGAAAACATCAAGACCGTAAGACTGTACCCCATTCAGGATTCGTATGACGAAGCCATTCAACCAGCAGTTTTACCATTACAATCAGCCAGAAATTTGGTACTGGAATTCGATCAGTTGTTTGGTGACTTTCAAAGTTATTACGCCCGGCTGGTCCATTGTAATGCTAATTGGGAAAAATCACAACTGAGCAACAATGATATTCTGGCTGAATTTAATGAGTTTCCTATTACGGACTATCAATATTCTTTTGGTACCAGGACACCCTATGTACACTATCAATGGATGGTGCCTCAGGTTAAAAGGACCGGCAACTATGTCATTAAAGTATTCAGGCAGGGAAACGAAGCAGACCTGATCTTGACCCGAAGGTTCATGGTTTATGACAACCGAGTACAAATAGATGCCATTGTTGGCATATCTGACGGTATTGTTGAACGAGATTTCAATCAGCAACTAAACTTTTCTATTGGATATCCGGAATTGCCGGTCAGAAATCCTTTGGAAGAATTCAACATAGTGATCAGGCAAAATAAAAGATGGGACAATGCCCTGCGCAACCTACCTCCAACATCTGTAAAAGAAGACTTGAAGACCCTGGAATATCGGTATTTCAATCTGGAAAACAATTTTCAAGGCGGAAACGAGTTTCGTTTTTTTGACCTTAGATCAATAAATATCCTGGGTCAGAACATTGCAAGCATTGATAGACAGGAGAACCGGGTGGATGCTTTTATTCTCAGAGATGAACTTAACAAACACAGAATTCAGGGTACTTTTCAAGACATTAACGGCGAATACGTGATCGACAACCTTGAATCTGACCCACCTACCATTACCAGCGATTATGTTTTCGTCCATTTTTTTCTGGAATCACCACCACGATCTGAAGACGTTTTCATCTTTGGGGCCTTGTCTGATTGGAAATTCACCGATGATAACCTCATGAACTATGATACCGAAATCAACGGGTATACTAATAGCATGTTGTTAAAACAAGGGTGGTATAACTATATATACTACCTGCCACAAAGTGAGAACCCCTATTATTACGAGGGTAGCTACTTCCAGACAGAGAACCTATATGAAATTTTAGTTTACTACCGCCCGGTAGGGGCTTTGGCAGATCAGCTGGTAGGGTATTCAAATATCATACATAATCGAAGACCGTAGCCAATCAGGTGGGCACGGCGTATCTGGGGTTTTCCTTACCAGGGGCGGCCTGAGCGATATCTAACATGCCAAATCCTTTATAACATAACTTCCCAATACCTCCAATGAAGAGGAATTCCTGTACCTCTTTGGCTGCGTACAGGGTGAATGGCAAGGTGTACCCGCGAACTTCATATTTAACATCCTGGTCAAACATGGAATAGATCCTGGCGAATTTTTTCTGGCTCACTCTGATCTTATGCAGGTAATTGCTGTCGGGCACAATCTGGAATCTAAAGAAATCACTAAGCTGGTCTTCTTCATACCTCCCAATGTCACCCATTCTTTTTAAGGTTGATTCATATAACAGATCAGAGTAGGATTCTGTCTCAGGAGAAATAAACCGCTTACCCTGGTCGTCATTAAACGATGGGTCCAACAGAACCATTGGGGAAATACAAATATATTTCATTGAGTCCTCAAATGAAGGCAAGTGTTCCTGCTCCACGTACTCAGGGTACAATAATAAATTTCCTACTTCAACTTGTGAATAGGTGAAAAGTTGCTTCAACAGATAGTCAATAAACTTTTTATCGAATGAAGAAATAACCAATGTAACCTTGTTAGAGTAAAAATGAAGTCCATTTCTACTCACTTTGGTTTGTCCCTTAAGACCGGAAAAGCAATACCACTTGTAGTCAGCATAGTCGGCAACCCCACCCCGAATCAAGATTCCCTTGAGTAGCTGTGCCAACAGATATTGGTGATGAAAGGGCACAAAAGCCCCCTTATTTTTTAATTGAAATACGATCCTTATTCTCAATTTCCTGAACTTAAAAAATTTGACCAAAGTTGAAGACAAAAATTAAATTGTTCCCTCCAACATCCAGTAGATCAATACATTCGCCCCATTCGCCCCATAAAAAAACTAAAATTCTGGCAATATTATTTAATATCGAAGAAAATTATTACTAAACGTTAAACCTGAAATGGATTATATCTCCGTCTACAACCACATAGGTCTTGCCTTCAATGGCAATTTTTCCCGCCTCTTTGCAGGCTAATTCAGTCTTATAAGTAAGGTAATCCGGCAACTTGATCACCTCTGCCTTGATAAACCCCTTCTCAAAATCACTATGAATAGTGCCTGCCGCCTGTGGTGCTTTCCATCCCTTTTTGATGGTCCAGGCTCTAACCTCCTTTTTACCAGCCGTAAAGAAGGTTATCAGGTCAAGAAGTTCGTAAGAAGCCCTGATCAACTGATCCAACCCCGACTCATTCAATCCATACTCGGACATAAACAATTCTTGTTCCTCGCGATCCAATTCAGCTATTTGGGCCTCAATTGATCCTGATATTAGTATTACCTGGGCCTCTTCATTGGCGACTTCCTGCTGCAATGCGTTACTGTACTTATTACCATCAGGCAAAGAACCTTCATCGATATTGGCCACGTAAATTACCGGTTTTGCAGTTAGTAACTGCAGGTCAGCCACCGCATCAAGCTGATCTTCACTACAGTCCATAGCCCGTACACTTACTCCTTTTAAAAGATTTTCCCTTATGAATGTCACCCCCTCAATGGTCTTTTTTGCCTTGGCGTCACCTGATTTTGCTATCTTTTCAAGTTTTTGAATTTTCTTCTCTACCGACTCCAGGTCCTTCAATTGCAGCTCATTTTCTATTACTTCCCTGTCAAAAACCGGATCTACCGTTCCGGCAACATGAGTAATATTATCATCGTCGAAACACCTGATGACGTGTGCAATGGCATCAACCGAGCGAATATTCGAAAGAAACTGGTTCCCTAGCCCCTCACCTTTACTGGCACCTTTAACTAAACCAGCAATATCCACAAATTCAATAACTGTTGGAATCACCTTTTCAGGGTGAACTAATTGCTCGAGGATGGTCAATCGTTCATCGGGAACGGTTACTACTCCTACATTTGGTTCAATAGTACAAAAAGGGTAATTGGCTGCCTCAGCCCCTGCACTTGATATAGCATTAAATAAAGTCGACTTGCCAACATTTGGCAATCCAACTATTCCGACTTGTAAACCCATAAAAATCTATAAAATACCATGGCCATTTGGACTTATTAATCTTTTAAGATTGCACAAAAAAAGCCCTTGAATTATCAAGAGCTATGTATCTGATACATGTTTTGGTTATTCCCAGCTAAGTTCGTCGTCAAGTCCTGAGCTAGATTCCACTGGCGCTTCCTGCTCATTTTTCTCAAATTGGGTGAAATCAACCTCGGGGAGCAACTCTGTTTTTACATGATCGACCGTACCTTTCAAGGCTTCAACAAATTTGTCAAAGTCTTCCTTGTACAGGAAAATCTTATGCTTCTCGTAAAAATACCCGTCCTCTTTGTATCTCCTCTTACTTTCGGTAATGGTCAAATAATAATCATTTGACCTGGTTGCTTTTACGTCAAAGAAATAAGTCCGTTTCCCAGCACGTACTCTCTTGGAATAAATCTCTTCCTTTCCGTTGTCTTTGTTCTCTTGCACAATCCTTAAATTTATGACATAGTATGCTGTAAAAATAGGAATTTTGAGAAACTATAAAAACAAAATATAATATTTCCGTTTAAACTTAAAAGTTATATTCGGGTATCTCAATTACTATTAATTAGCGAGTTAAGGTAAAAGTGAACTATGGAATTAAGTCTAAAGGATGTCAGAGAGGTCGGAAATATCGAACTACTAGCCAGACAAATGGTGGAGGGATTCATTACTGGATTGCACAAGTCACCTTATCACGGCTTTTCTGTTGAGTTTGCCGAACATCAATTGTATAACAGTGGAGAGAGTACCCGGCATATAGATTGGAAAGTTTTTGCCAAAACAGACCGTCTCTATACTAAAAGGTATGAAGAGGAAACCAACTTAAGGTGCCATTTAGTGCTGGATTGTTCTTCTTCAATGTATTACCCTAAGGAAACCAAAGATAAAATTACCTTTAGCATCATGGCGGCGGCAGCGCTTACCTATCTGCTTCAAAAACAGCGAGATGCAGTTGGGTTATTTGCGTTTACCGGTCAAATAGATCTTCAGACACCTGTTAGATCAACTTCCTCACATGCACATAAAATATTTCTCATATTGGAACGATTGCTGAAACAGGAATCAAGCCAGCAACCGACCGAAATAGCTACGGTTCTGCATGAAATTGCCCAAAAGATTCACAAACGCTCCTTGGTAGTACTGTTCAGTGATATGTTCCATAATCAGGATCAGCACGAGGAAGTATTTACCGCCCTGCAGCATCTGAAACACCATAAGAATGAGGTATTAATCTTTCACATTACGGACCATCAGACCGAACTGAATTTTGAATTTGATGACCGCCCCTATGAATTTATCGATCTGGAAAGTGGCGCCAAAACCAGGTTGGTTCCCGGAGAAATAAAAAGCAGTTACCAGCAGGCTATGAAAAACTATTACCAGCAGTTAAAAATGAAATGCAATCAATTTAAGATTGATTTGGTAGAGGTTGATGTACAGCAACCATTCCAAAAAGTCCTCTCGCAATATTTGATCAAAAGAGCACGAATGAAATGATTCTGAAAACTAGCTAAACGTGCATTTTTTCCTTTTTGCTCAATAATACCTCTTCTGTTTCTTCGTGATCGGGATCGGGTACACAACAATCAACCGGGCAGACTGCAGCACATTGTGGTTCTTCATGAAAACCTGTGCACTCGGTACATTTACCACTGACTATATAATAAAATTCATCGGAAATGGGATCCTGCAGTTTGTTTGCATCCTCAGTAGTACCGTCTTCCAGTTCAACTTCTGTCAAGGATGTTCCACCTGCCCAGGACCACTCCATGCCACCTTCATAAATAGCGGTATTTGGGCACTCGGGTTCACAAGCCCCACAGTTTATACACTCATCGGTGATCATTATGGCCATATTCTCTCTTTTTTGTGGGTTGTTTAAATTCTACCTTTGCAAAGGTAATTACTAGCTGCATTTCCTACAACATTTTAATTGATTAACAGAATAAGGATTATGCTAATTAATAAGCGCGTTGAGATCCTGGCACATTGGGGTGAAATAATTAGAAGTAAAGACTGGTCGCAATTATATCAAAGCATACTAAAGTCAAACCCCTGGTTTACCAAGGAAAGTGTAAACCTGGCGTTGTCCGGTCTTAACCGGTATCTTGAGCTTGAAAATTTAACCAGATGGTCAAGTGCTTACCGGTTAGCTGGTCGGGGGCCCAAAGTAGTTGGAATGGTTATGGCAGGCAATATTCCTTTGGTAGGTATCCATGATTTGCTCTGTTGTTATCTAAGCGGCCATCATGCGGTGGTCAAAACCAGTTCACAGGATAACATCCTTGTACATGAACTATGGAAGGAGTTGGCTAAACTGGACCCCCAGGTAGAACAACAAATTAGGTTTGTTTCAAAAATACTACCGAAGAAAATTGATGCAATCATTGTTACCGGTAGCGACAACACCTCAAGATATTTTAAATACCAATTCCAGGGAATACCCTGCATTTTTCGAAGTAATCGCACCTCGGTAGCGGTAATTAGTGGTAACGAGAGTAACAAAGAACTGGAATCGTTGGGGCAGGATATTTACAGCTATTTCGGAAGAGGGTGCCGCAATGTCTCCAAACTAATGGTTCCGGAAGGTTACCATTTCGATTTGCTTATCTCCAGCCAGGATAAATACAGGTATCTGCTAAAAACTTCTAAGTATTTTGACAATTACTGCTATCAGAAAGCCCTTAATACTGTAAGAGGAGATGATTTCTTAGATACCGGGTTTTCCTTGTTTTTGGAAAATCCTACCCTGACCTCACCTTTATCTGTTATTCACTACCAGCCTTATCAAAAACTGGAAAAGTTGACAAGCTTATTATCAGAAAATCATCAAAAGATACAATGTGTTGCATCAGCCGGTGGATGGTTTAAACCAAGCTATTTATTTGGAAGTTTACAACAACCGGACCTTTGGGACTACGCCGATAATCTGGATACTATGGAGTTTCTGCTTGGACTTTAGCTTATGGAACATCTCCCCGGCGAATTTCCACCCAACCGGTATAGACAACCTCGTTGATTTTCGCCCGATAGAAATAGGTGCCATCACTATTATCACCTCCATCCCAATTATTCTGATAGTCCTGGTTCTCATAGATAACTTTTCCCCAACGGTTGGAAACTACCAGTGTTATACCGCTCCCGGTAGGCAGGTTTCTGATCGCAAAGGTTTCATTAACACCGTCATCATTTGGGGTAAAGATGTTAGGTACAAAAATTGAATCATCATACCCAACCTCCTGGTTCAGTACCAATGTGCATCCGGTATTATCCCGTACGGTTATGTTGTATTCACCGGCGAATAGATCCTGAAAAGTTATGCTGTAATTTCCGGTAGCCTGATCAAGCGTGGCATTGGTAAAATCAACAAACACTGATTGCGGAGGAAAAGTAGGAACTATCAACTCGATACTTACCTGAAAGGGCCCGGTGCCGCTTGAGCCATCTATATCTACGGTAAATGCGCCCGTTGCCAAATCCGGCAGCGAAATTGTTATTTCATTCACTTGTGCTGAAATTGAGTTTGGTGGTTCGGCAATAGTAACGGTTTGATCAAAGCTATTGGCACAAACACCGGTTTGCTGAACGGTAACAGTGTAGGTACCAGCAGCCATATCAGATATAGTGAATTGAGTTTGATCCGTTTGACCAACCACATTTCCGTCTACCAGGATATCCAGCAGTGGAGATGAAGGACTGGAACCCATGATATTCTCCAGCAGAATAACCCCGGTGTTGGATCCTGCACATACCACATCGGTAGCGGTAGCAGTAAAGTCAACAGTTGGACAAAGTGTACTACAAATAGGATCATTTCGATCAATAACGTTTACCAATACGGTGGCGGGTGAACTTTCACTACATCCCAAATCTTGT